>JAUWLG010000064.1 GCA_030613795.1 Helicobacteraceae bacterium | reverse complement strand
TTTGCCTATCTGCCTTTTGTCAAGCTTGCCGGTATGCCGTTGATCGCATACAGATCGATCCCCAAAGCTATTATCAAAGGCCTGCAAAAAAATATTGGTATCAAGATGAAAGTAGAGACATTTTCAGATCAACTAAAGGGTCAAAAACGTCTTGATGATCTTTTAGAGGAAGGGAAGATCGTAGGAGCACAGACATCTGTCTACTGGCTCCCTTATCTTCCTGATGAGATGCGATTTCACTTCAATGGACATAACCTTCTGGTCTATGGTAAGCAAGATGATATCTATAAGATCAGCGACCCTGTTTTTGAACATGTTGTCGAGGCGAATGAACAAGAGTTTTTGAAGGCACGTTTTGCAAAAGGGGTGATGGCGCCAAAAGGGGCTATCTATTATCCGACTTTTGTACCCGAGACGATCGATTATGAGCGTGTTGTTCCAAAGGCGATCAAAGCAGTGGCTAAGCGGATGTTGAAGACTCCTGTACCTATTGCAGGCTTGAAAGGTATTCGCTTCTTAGCTAAACATATTCGTAAACTGGAGTCTAAAGACCGTCGTTACGCACGGCTTTTTCTAGGCCATATTGTAAGAATGCAGGAAGAGATAGGAACAGGTGGCGCAGGCTTTCGTTATATCTACGCCTCTTTTTTACAAGAGACGGGGAACATACTTTCAAACGATACGCTTTTAGAAGCTTCAGAGATGATGACCGCAGTTGGTGATAGCTGGCGTGAGTTTGCACTCTTGATTGCCAAATCGATCCGCTCTAAAAAAAGTGAGACGGTTGATTTTGATGCCATCGCTAAAAAGCTTGAATCTATCGCTGATGAAGAAGCGGTAGTCTACAAGAAACTTCTAACGGCCTTTTAATGATCAAGATCACAAATCTTCTCAAACGTTATGATGAAAAGGTGGCACTTGATTATCTGACATTAGAGATAAAAGCGGGGACTATCTTTGGTCTTTTGGGACCTAACGGTGCAGGTAAAACGACGCTTATATCAATTCTTAACGGTTTGACCAAATATAATGAGGGTGAGGTCACTGTCTTTGATCTGCCTCTAGACAAAAACTTGACTGAGATTCGTAAACGATGTGCTCTTATCCCTCAGACCCTAGCCTTTTATGAGAACCTCACCGTCATAGAGAACCTCAATTTTTTTGGCGGGATCCAAAATATTCAAGCGGATACTCTTAAAAAAAATATCGATTATGCCGTTGAGACAAACCGTTTGGGTTCTATGCTTCATCAAAAAGCAGCGACACTTTCGGGCGGGCAGAAACGTCGTCTTAATATCGCTATCGGTCTGCTTAATGACCCGGATATTCTCTTTTTTGATGAACCGACCGTAGGGATCGACCCAGAGTCACGAAATGAGATCTTAGAGACTATTATGTCGTTTAAAAAAGTCAATAAAACGGTTGTCTACACCTCGCATTATATGCCTGAGATCGAGAAGATCTGTGATGAGGTGGCGATCATCAATGCCGGAAAGATCATCAAACAAGGCAGTATAGAAAGTATGCTCACTAACGAGAGTGCTGATCAGCTCATCTTCGAGATCTACGAGACCCCGTTAGCGGCCTTACAAGAGTGCTGTCTAAAGATGAGTGCATTAACTGTTATTGATGATAGCTCTCTGATGTTGGAAGGCAAAGAGAGTAACACTGTCTCCGAAGCGTTAGCACTTTTAGAAGCACATAGTGTTGCTGTTAAAAACATTCGCTACGGTACAACGACTTTAGAGTCACTCTTTATCAATCTGACATCAAAAGGACGAGCCGATGTTTAAAGCGATGTTGATCAAAGAATTTTTGCTCGTCTCTCGTGACAAACACGCGCTTGCGGCACTTTTTGTAATGCCGGCTGTCTTTATTTTGATCATGTCTTTGGCGCTTAAAGATGTCTTTAATGAAGACAAAGCCCTCATAGAATATGCGGTTGTTGACAGAGATAACTCTCTGGAAAGCTACTCTCTCATCTCAAAACTGCGTGCCAATAAACTGATGAACGAGCATAACATCAGTGAAGATTTCGGTAAACCAAAAGAGGAAGGTGTCCAGTTTATTGTTGTCATACCGGAAGGGTTTAAGTCTCAGTTCTCACAAAATGAGGCCAACAATTCGGCACTCCAGATCGAAGTTGCATCGGACATCGGGCAGAGTCATCTGATGCTCTTTAAAACGCAGATACTCAGCAGTGTTATGCAGGTGCGTCTGGATGCCATCAATCTTGCGACAGAGATGCAGAGCGGTATGCGAGGTGAAAAATCAGCGATTAAGAAAATAGAGTTTGATGAGGCGGGCATAATGAATATCCATTATGCGGCACTCTCTGAAGACGAAAAACCGACGTCAACACAGCAGAGTGTTCCGTCCTGGATCGTTTTTGGCCTCTTTTTTGTCATCATACCTATGTCAACGATCTTTATCAATGAGCGCAAACAAAACACCCTGATGCGTCTTAGTACGATGAACGTTTCGCTGCCAGTACTTTTCGGCGGAAAAATCATCCCCTATATGCTGATCAATCAACTGCAGGTCTGGGTAATGATAGCGGTTGGTATGTTCGTTGTCCCTCTCTTTGGTGCTGCACCATTGACAATAGGCGGTGATATCAGTGCATTGATAGCGGTTTCGTTGGCACTAAGTCTTTCGGCTATCGGGCTCTCTATTTTGATCGCGGTTACGGTTGACAGTGTTGAGCAGGCAACGACAATTGGCGGGATTATCAATATTCTCTTAGGCGCAATTGGCGGGGTCATGGTACCAAAGTTTGTTATGCCTGACTTTATGAAAGAGTTTGCCAATGTCTCACCAATGTCCTGGGGTCTCGAAGGTTTCTTGGATGTCTTTTTGCGCCGTGGTACCATAAGTGATGTGATGTATGAAGTGGTTGGGTTGATACTTTTTGGTGTGGTCTCACTCATCATTGCGGCAGGGATATTTAACTATAAAATAAGGAGAGTAGCATGATAGGTTCTCAAGATGACGCACTGAAGTTGCGTCTTAAAACGATGATCATTGAAGAGTGTGAAAAAGAGGATATTACGCCAGAAGAGCTTGCGGACGATGTTGAACTTTTTTCGGATGCAAGCGGCTTGGAGTTGGACTCTCTTGATGCACTCCAGATCTCGATGGGTCTGCAGACACAGTTTAAGATCCGTCTAGGTGACTCTAAAGATTTTCGCCGTGTAGTGACGACTATCAATGCTCTAGCTGACTATATTCAACCTGAGTAAAAGCAGAAACTTCAATAATGATCACAATACTCGGCGGTGAAATACTTAGTGCTTTAGGTGAGAAAGAGAGACGTCTTAAACACCTTTCAGATGGAACATACAGTACAGTAGAGAAGACAATGACACTGATGGGTGAAGATCTCTCGTTTGCCTATTACACTATCGATGACGGTGAACGCAACAGTGCACTTTCAATTCCTCTGCGTTACCTTGAAGATGTGGTTCAAAAAGCGATCGATAAACTCTCTTTGACTTCTGATGATCTTAGTCGATGCGGTCTCTTTGTCGGCAGCGCCTCTAACGATCTCTCATTAAGTCTTCCCTTGGGTCAAAATTATGACAACTCTCAAGTTGAGAACGTAGCATGCAAGCGTATAGGCAACGGCTATTATGCTGATCACCTGACTACACATTTTGGACTCCATGACTTTTCATTGACCTACAATACCGCCTGTACCTCAAGTGCCAATGCTGTCATTGATGCGGCTTCGATGCTTGAAGGCGGGATCATTGATTATGCGTTGGTCGTCGGTTTTGAGATGTTCGCCCCGATCTCTTTTGAGGGATTTGCAGCGATGCAACTGCTCTCACCTGGAAAGATCGCTCCATTTGATAGAGACAGAGAGGGGATCGTCTTAGGCGAAGCTGTCAGTGCTCTATTCTTGAGCCGTGATGATGTGGCTTCTTCGCCTTGGTGCTTTCACGGAGGTGTAAGCAGTTGTGAAACACACAGTGTTACTGGGGCTAATCCTGATGGTGTTGGTGTCAGTGAAGTGATTAGTGCGGCATTGAAAGTTGCTGATGTAAAAGAGAGCGATATTACAGCAGTCAAAGCCCATGGTACGGCCAGTGCTTTAAATGATATGGCTGAGATGAATGGGATGAAAAAGGTCTTCACTGCGTCACCTGACTTTTTCTCTTTCAAACCCTATATTGGCCACACCTTAGGCAGTTGCGGTTCAAGTGAACTGCTTTTGATGCTTGAGTGTGTGGATGCCGGTTTTGTTCCTGGTACACCTAACTTTGTTAATCGTGATGAGGCACTGGATTGGACACCACTGAAAGAGAAAATGCCTTGTGAAAATGGTCTCTTTATGCTTAATTATTTTGGATTTGGAGGTAATAACACCTCTATCGTGATCGAGAAGGTTAAGTCATGATCTATATCCATAAAACAGGATCAGTTAATCGCAAAGAGGGTGAAGAGCTTGATGTCAAAGCAGCTTGGAAAGTTGTCTCACCCAAGATGATCAGACGTACGGACCGCTTTATCCAATTGGCGTTGCTTGGAGCATATAAAGCAGTTGGTGACAATGTGCTTGACAAGGGTACAGCACTCTATATGGCTTCCGGACAGGGTAACTTGGCTGTCTTTAAACGTCTGCGTGATCAACGTTATATCCATAAACAACCGCCTAAACCGGTCGATTTTATCAACTCTCTTAGTAATACTGCCGGTTTTTACGTCGCACAGTATTTTGGTATTTATGGCAAAAACCTTAATGTGTCTCGGCAGGGTCTTGTGGCTGAAACGACTCTTCTGCTGGCGCAAAACGATCTTGAACTTGGTAAAGAGCAGCAGATTCTTGTTGGTGGCGTTGATGAGCTGCAAGAACCTGTCGCTTTTACCAAAAGGACTCTCGGTATCTGTGATGAGCGCCTTCTTGGCGAGGGGAGTAATTGGATGCTTCTTAGTGCTCAGCAAGAGGGTGCTTTGGCATCGATCGATGTTGTTAAAAAGCAGATGCATGCGGCTGATGTCAAAGAGTGTCTTCACACTCTAGATAAATCTTGCAAGGTGGCATTTGGATTGCGCTGTTCCAAAGAGATGATCGATGAACTTCTTGATGGTGCAGAGAGAGAACGATTTGTTTATGAAGCGTCATGCGGTTTTTATGAAACAGCAACACTTTATGCACTAAACAGCTTTATCAATGAGGGTGAGGGAGAACTGCTTTTTATTGAAAATTATAAAGAGAATTTTCGATTGATAAAAGTAAATACTTTACCTCGTTTTTAGCCCCTCTGTGCTACATTACAAAAAATATAGAGGGGTTTTTTAATGCAAAAAAATCGTGTCTTTGTTAATGCCTATGAATCACTCAGTTGTGCCGGAAATACGGCCGAATTGATGGCGGCTATCTATTCAAAACAGAGCGGCATCACTATTGACACAAGCTACATGTCTGAACATCAGGCAGGACTAGGCTCTTTTGCTCCCAATGAGTTTTTTAGTTCACTGACTTCAGTGACACAAGAGGTCCTTGATAAAAGTAATCTTGATGATTTTAACAACACGCTTTTGATCGTTGGCTCTTCCGTCGGAGGCATCGGTAAAAGTGAACAGATCTTTTTCAAAGAGAAAAACTACAAAAAGATCAACCCCAAAGAGCACGCTATCTCTGTTATCTCCGATGCACTAAACAGAGAGTTTGGTTTTAAAGACAGCCGCTCTATCTCAACAGCGTGTACCTCAAGTGCTAACGCGATGATGTTGGCACAACGCCTTATCAACCTGGGTGCGTATGATAATGTACTTGTGGTTGGTGCAGATGCACTCTGTTATACAACGGTATGTGGTTTCCAAGCTCTTGGTGTTCTATCAACACAAAAATGTACCCCATTTCAAAAAGATAGAGAGGGTATGAATGTTGCTGAAGGCATCGCTGCTTTGTTGATACAAAACGTTCAGACAGATGAGAGTGTTGAACTCTGTGGAAGTGCTGGAAGTTCAGACGCTTTTCACATGACCAACCCTGACCCTGAAGCGGGCGGTGCGATCGCTTGTATGCAAAAAGCGATCGAAGATGCAGGTCTGAAAACAACAGACATTGACTATGTCAATGCGCATGGAACAGGCACGCAAGCCAACGATGCGGTTGAAGCCTTGGCGGTTGAGACACTCTTTACTCACAACCCTTACCTCAGTTCAACCAAGGCGATAACAGGCCACACATTAGGTGCAGCAGGTGCACTGGAAGCGATCATCTCTTGTGAGGTGATCAAGCAGCAACGCATAGCACCACAGACTTCATTGTCTGATGCAGAGAACGATAAGGTCAATCTTCCACTTGAAGCGGTTGAAAAAGAGATCAAGTATGTGATCTCAAACTCATTTGCTTTTGGCGGTAACAACACAGCCATCATATTTGGAGCACTGAAATGAAAATGAACTTTATCGTCAAAGCTACGGCTAGGGTTTCTGCAGAGACAAAATGTGAGACCTTGGACGAAAAGCGCATTGTGCCCAAGATGATGTTGCGTCGTCGTCTAACACGAGCAGCGCGTATTATGGTCTATCTTGCAGATGCTTGTGACTTTCGTGACGGTGCTGTTGTTTACGGCTCTGCTTACGGTGAGATGCAGGCAACTGCTGACATCGTCGGTGCGATTGATGCCAACGAGCCGATCAGTCCGACCGCTTTTCAAAACTCGGTCTATAACACAGCACCATCTTACTTCTCGCTGCTGCATGGCAACAAACAAGAGATCCTGACTATCTCTAGCGGTGATGATACTTCGGCTAATGTTCTGCAAACGGGTGCTTTACAGGCCGTGACGACCAATGATGAAGTACTGCTTGTCTGTTGTGAGGCGATCAATATCCCTAACATCGAGGAAGTAAACACGTGTACGGATTATCTTGAATCCGGTGTTGCGCTGACACTGGTTCCTACACAGGATGAAGCTAATGTTGAAATAGATAAAAAAGAGCATAAAGGTTACGCGC
>JAUWLG010000016.1 GCA_030613795.1 Helicobacteraceae bacterium | reverse complement strand
GCCCCATCTAGGCAGTCTCAGGGTCCCGATGCTTATTTATCTGGTCGTTGTTTTTGTTGTTCTGGTCGTAAAAAGAGAAGTTTCGAAACCTCTGCAGTATGGGTTGATGATCTTTGGACTGTTGTCGGTTATAAGTTCTTTCTATACCGATTTTAACTTTTCATCGTTTAGCAAGTTCGCCCTCTATCTCTCATTTTTGAATGCGCTGCTTATTTATGCTGTTACGCTGCAGCGTCTGAAAGGGGAGGTGAACTTCTATCTTATCTTCTCACCCGCAATGTTGTTGATGCTCTCGTTTTTCTTGCATAACTCCGTTGTCATGCTCTTTTATATGGTATTTGTACTGTTTGTCTTTTTACTTCTCTTTATCTGGCATAAAATGAACAGTTCGTTTTATGATGTAGTAAAGATGTCGCTTTCGATCTTTGCTTATTCACTGCCTGTTGTCGCTCTTTTGTTTGTGGTATTTCCTCGTATCAGTTTTGAAAAAGCAGATTATGGATTTCAAGATGAATTGGTCAAAAGAAGTGGTCATAATGGGCAGATGTCTTTAGGCAGTGATGCTCTTTTAGTTCTTTCCTCGCAAGTGATCATGGAAGTCTATTTTGATGAGAAACTTCCAAAAGGCAGAGACCTTTACTTTCGCGGAACGACGCTATATGTCGACAGTAATGATTCGTTTAGACAGTTGAAAAGCAGCTATAAAGAGACTTTGAACCCCCATAACAGAGCAGTAGAACTGAGTGAAAGTGTAGGGTACAAGGTGACGCTGTACCCGCATGATGAAAAATGGCTATACACCCTTGATATTCCGGACACTTCACCGCCAAAAAGTACACTGTTTGATGATTATACGATTTTTAGTGATAAAAAGGTCAAGAAAGTCTATCGGTATGCACTTCGCTCTAACTTGTCTTACAAGATGAGTGCGCCAATACGTAAAGAGATAAGAGATGCTTCTCTTGTAGTCGATGAGAATCGTGACAGAACAAGTGCACAGATTGCCAAGACATTAATAGCAACCAGTGATGCAGAGACCTTGAAAAATCTCATAGTCTATTTCCAATCTCTTGACTTGGAATACACCCTGAAACCCGATCCTTTGGATAAACAGAAGCCTATTGACTCTTTTTTACAGGGCACTCAAAAGGGGTACTGTGTTCACTTTGCAGCTGCTTTTACCTATATGGCCCGGGTTGCCAAACTGCCAACAAGAATAGTTACCGGGTTTATGATCAACACAGATGAGGCTCTGGATAACTATCTTGTTGTACGAGAGTACACAGCGCATGCCTGGGTTGAGGTCTATTTAAAAGGTCAAGGGTGGACTAGGATAGAGACCACCAATTTTGCAAAGAGTTTCGATGCGAATGCTCTGCAAAACCTCGATACTACTGAGCTGAGTCAAACGGAGAAGTTTTTACGGTACACCAATTTACGTTTTATGTATGTCAAGTATGTCATTGAGACATGGATCTTAGAGTACAGTCGTGTTAAGCAGATGGAAGTCCTGCATAATTTGTTAAACAACACCATGTACCTTATAAAGTTCATACTCTCTGCTCTGCTCTTTGTTGTGCTCTCTATAGTCTTGGCCCTGTTTGTTAACGCACAGCGATGTAAAGACAGAGTTCTATGTCTTCTGACACCGCTATTTAAACAGGCTAAAAAAGATGGCATTGAGAAAGAGACAAATGAGAGCATGCACGACTTTTTAACAAGGTTAAGAGAGCTGTACGACACTAAAGTGATCGATGAGATAGATGTGTTGTACCACACCATTAAATATGCTAAAAAACATGATGAAAAGGATATAAAAAGATTAAAAGAGCAGGTGAAAGCTATCCAATAAACGGCGAGTGCAGGAGAAGGTCAAACAGTTACCCTTATCTAAGTAGGCTTACTGTAAAATACACGATTATTATAATACGGAGTTAAGACGAATGGAAAGTATGAATGTTATTGACGCTATTAAAGGGCGTGCATCAAAGCGTAAGTTTTTAAACAGATCAGTTCCTAAAGAGACAATTGAGAAGATTTTAGAAGCAGCAGCGATGACGCCAAGTGGTGCAAACATGCAGCCTTGGACTGTCTATTCAGTTAGCAACAGTGAGATGCTTACAAACATCGGTGACGCGATCATTGCACACATCGAAGCTGGTGGTGATGTTGATCAACATGTGCAGTACTATCCGCTTAACTGGATCAATCCGTACAAAAAACGCCGTATCCTTACTGGAGCAGGGCTTTACAAACTGATGGAAGTTGATCGTCATGATGATGAGACTCGCCAGAAGATGTGGTTTGACAACTACCGTTGGTTCGGTGCACAAAATGTCTTTTTCGTTTACATAGAGAATGAACTTATCAACGGTGCACAAGGTCCGCTAATCGATGCTGGCGCCTACATGCAGAACCTGATGCTTGCTGCTGAAGGGTATGGCCTTGGTTCATGTCCGCAAGGCTCAACGACTGAGTACGGCAAGATCATCTCTAAGGTGATGGGTGTTCCTGATAACTTATCACTACTGTACAGTGTTGTTGTTGGATTTGAAGATACAGATGCTAAGATCAATACGTATCAGCCTAAACGCGTAAAAATGAGTGATACGGTCACTTTTATAGATTAAAAGTTAACGTTAACATCTAAAAAACATTTCTTCTCTATTATTCCGGACTTGATCCGGAATTTACAAGTCATTTAATCTTCTCATATTTTTCCAATTTTAACATTATTGACTACTCTTTCTTTTTTTACGCCGCAAAAAAAAGAAACAAAAAAAGCTCTCGAATCGGCTTCGAGGTCGGTAGCTACCGACTACTTTCACTTCAGTCGTTCATTCCCTAAAAATCCCTAACTCACTACGTTCAAACAAAGTGATTTTCTTAACGCTCACTCTCTCCTTACACTCAACTCTGTAGATACTTCGAAAAAGAGCAAGCGGTAACGCATTAATGAAATGTAAAAGCTTATGCTTTTATCCCTGCCTGAATAGAGTTGACACAAAAATGTTTAGAGTCGAAAAAACTGGAAGAGAAAATGACAACTACGTGTATAACGTTAAACAGAGATAGGCAATTACTGCGTCTTGGTACGATCCTTGCCTACGGAGGGGTTTCCTGGGCTTAATTATTGGATACTGAGAACACTAACTAAACCCGCCATCGCTTTTCTTCTTTTTCGTTAGTTTTTCTTCTTGAGCGAGCAAGAAGAAAAAGTGACATACAAGTGATATGAAGTAATTAAAGAAAGTTAGATGTCGGTTAACATTTGTTGTATAGGCAGTAACTTGGTAAAGAAGAATATTTAGAAATATAGATAGAAAGGAAAAAAGTTATCGCCCACCAAAACGATCATTCCACCACTCATGCGGTGATATTGTCTTCTCTTTGATAAACTCTTCGTCAAAACGATATTCGTACTGTTTAACGTACTATAAGACGAGCTTATAAGCTTCTATGATATCGGTGCTCATCTTTGTGGCTGTTTCTGTTTCGTCAAGGTGTTTGTCGGGGTGCCATTGATGCATGAGATTTTTGTAGCGTGCTTTTATTTCTGGGAGAGAGGCTGTGTCTCGAAGGCCAAGTAGTGTTTTGGCCTTCATAACCTCGTCAAAGGAGTGCATTGTTGAGTGTTTAGTCTTTCTGTTGGCGCATGTATGTTGGAACGTCTAAGTAGTCATTACTTAAATCACCGCCAACAACCATTCTAGGACGTAGTGTCTGTGTCATAGTCTGCTGTGCTTGATCTGGTGTCTCTGAAACAAAAGTGTCATTATTAACACCTTGGTTAAGGTCTTTTTCAAAACCAGTTGCAACCAGTGTAATGCGGATAGCATCGACCGGCATATTCTCATCTGTTGTTGTACCGAAGATCACGTCAGCATCACCATCAGCACTTTCGTGTACGATCTCCATCGCCTCAGTCATCTCCATCATTGGAAATTCCGGGTGCATATGGAAGTGTACTAGAACACCCATTGCACCATTGATCGACATGTTGTCAAGCAAAGGTGATTCGATAGCTGACTTGATCGCTTCATAAGCTGCATTCTCACCTTGGTGCTCGCCAACACCCATGAGTGCCATACCACGGTGACACATAACCGTCTGAAGGTCAGCAAAGTCAAGGTTGATGTCGTTTTCACCATGTGACAGGATAACACCTGAGGTACCGCTGACTGCCTGTGCAAGAACTGAGTCAACGATCTTGAAACTCTCACGCATACCAAGACGTTTGTCTATGATAGAGAGAAGTTTATCGTTTGGAATCACAACGATAGAGTCGCATTCACTTTTAAGATCATCAAGACCTTTTTCAGCAAGTTTAGAACGTTTTCCACCTTCAAATTTGAAGGGTTTTGTCACAACAGCAATAGTCAAGGCACCGATCTCTTTCGCGATCTGTGCAACGATTGGCGCTGCACCTGTACCAGTACCACCGCCAAGACCGGCAGCAATAAAGACAATGTCAGCACCATCAAGAGCTGTACGAAGTTCGTCATAACTCTCTAGTGCAGCGTCTTTACCGATAGACGGTTTCATACCTGCACCAAGACCTTTAGTCAGCTTACCGCCAAGTTGGATCTTTGTGTTTGCCAATGAGTTATCAAGCACTTGTGCATCTGTGTTCGCAACCACTAGCTCAATACCGTCAACACCTTCATTGATCATATGACCGATCATATTACCACCACCGCCACCGACACCGACAGCAACGATTCTAGCACCAGTTTGTCGAGTTGACTCTTCGATTATAAACATATCACTACTCATTTCACACTCCTTGTTAAAATAACTGGGTCATCCAGTTCCAGAATTTTGAAAACGCACCTGCTTCCTGATCACCCTTGACTTTCTTAGGGGTGATAGGTTTTCCAATCTTTATATCATTGGGTTTCGCGGGGGATTCGTCATCAATAGTTGGGATACCAGTAGGTTCAACATCACCTAGATCCGGCATCTCAAGTTCATCAAAATCATTTTTTGTATGACGCATTTTTTTGTTGATGTCTACCTCATAAAGTGAATAGCCATTAGCCTCATAACGCAGAAGACCGATCGCACCGGAATAGGCCGGGTTGCGAAGCTGGTCAAAAAGACCATCGACCTCCATCGGTTTAGCGATACGAACCGGAAGATTGTCGAAGATAGCACTAGCCAGTTCACGCAGACCATTCATGTTGGTAAAACCACCGGTTAAGACAACACCGGCACCCATCTGCTCTTTAAGACCGCTTTTTTCTAACGACTGTGCAATGATCATCAATGTCTCTTCTACACGTGCGTAGATGACATTGTGAACAACCTCTAAAGAGACCTCATGTGTTGAACTCTCATCACCGATGATCGGCAGTTCGATCAGGTCATTGTTAGGTGAATGAAGAGAACCATACTCCATCTTGACACTGTCTGCTACATTAAGCGGCGTGTGCAGTGCCATAGAGAGATCATTTGTAATGTGGTTAGAACCGACACCTAAGAAGTCATTGAAGCGGATAGCGTTACCGGCATGGATGACAATATTACTTGTACTGCCGCCCATGTCAACCACAGCGACACCAAGCTCTTTTTCGTCCTCAGTTAAGACAGCAATGGCAGATGCATAACCGCTTAAGACCACATTTTCGACTTCAACACCAGCTGCACGAACAGCTTTGCGAAGGTTGTGAAAATTTGACTTCAGTGTGGTAATGATGTGTGTTTCAACTTCTAAACGTGACGCATTCATTCCCAGTGGGTCTTCAATATAGTCTTGGTCATCTACTTTGAAATTAAATGGTAATGTATGAAGGATCTCATACTCATTTGGGATATTGGCATTATAAAGTGAAGTACGCATAACACGTTCGATCTCTTTAAGAGAGATCTCTTTATTTGGGATGTTGACAATTCCGCTAGAGATCAAGCTTTTAGTGTAGGCACCGGAGATGCTCACTGTTGCTTTTTTGATCTCTACTCCAGCCACACGCTTGGCATCTGCCAGGGCACTTTTAATTGATTTTGAGGCTAACTCTATATTAGTGATGCTGCCTTTTTTAAGGCCTTGCGCTTTAGCAATTCCGGCACCAGTGATCTGTATATTGTTCTCAGAATCAATATTGGCGATAATCGCACAGATCTTAGTGGAACCGATGTCAATTGCTAAAACTGATCTGCTCACGTTAGATGCCTCCTACAAAAGATTCGATCGTAAATTTTGTCTCTAGCATCTTGATAAGTGATGCATCGAAGATCGAAGCTTTAAGACGTGCTATCTGAGCTGCTTCTGTACCTAGTGTTGTATCAGTCAATTTCTGCTCAGTGATATTGAAAAGTACCAGTTTGTTCTCACTAAGTGCAACAGAACCACGTTTTTGTGCTGAAGCAAAAAGTTTAGAAACAAAAAGTTTTGTCTCTACTTCACTCAGACCTGCAAGAGGTGTGTTATGTGATGATGTGATGAAGTCACTCTGTGTACCGCTGAAACTAGCCAGTGAACTGTTCGCCAACTCTTGTAGCTTTTGAGCACCTTGTTGTGCAGTGTAGTCAGTAAGAACAGCACTTTTAGCATCATCAAATGATTTAGCAGTTGCCGGGTTCATCTGCTCTAGCTTGATCGTGACATATTTGTCAGCTACCTTGCGAGGTTTGATAAACGGGCTTGTGCTGTTAAGCGCAATGATCTCAGCAAAGATCTCAGCAGTGTATGGGTTGTTCTCTTCATCAATAGTGATCGTCTCAACAGCGATAGTAGTGTCTAACTTCCCTTTTTTGAAGGCGATGTAACTACGAAGTGCCTGTTTGTTGGTCGCTTTGTCGTCTAAAGCAGCGATTACCAACTCTTTAGCAGCGTCAAGTTCCAGGATCTTGCCTTCAGCATCAGTAAAGTCTGTACGGTTTGCTTTATAGTGTTCTTGGATAGATGCTTCATCTGCATCAGTAGAGATCTTCTCTTGTGTCACTACTTGAAGAGTGAACGATGGTCTGTTCATGTAGTTTTGTTGACGTGTTTCCCAAAATGCTTTAAGTGCTTCGTCTGAAGAGTCGAGTGAAATGTCGCTGGCATCAAGGATCTTGTATTCGATCTTGTCAGCAATGCTGTTTGCTGTTGCAAAGATCTTCTCTTCAAGAGGAAGTGTCTCACTCTGAAAAAATGAAAGTACTTTTTGGATCAGGATCGAGTTACGGAGATCACTCTCATAGTCAGCAACATTAAGATTGTTCTGTTTCAGAACTTTGACATAAAGCTCTTTTGAAAACTTGCCATTGTCAAAAAACGTATCTTGAGAGACGATAACTTTTGAAAGTTCCTCTGAAGTGACTTCCAGGTTATAGCTGTTAGCGAGATTTAAGATAAGAGCCTGCTCAACGACCTGGCGCATTGCTTGCTGTTTTAAACCAAAACTCTCTGCCTGTTTTTCGTCAAAGTTTCCTTGGAAAACTTGGTTGTATTGTCCATAAAGACGGCTGTAGGCCTGTTGCCATTCGCGTTGGCTGATAGAGATGTCGCCCACTTTAGCGACTGCTCCGGCTTTATCACCGTAGCTGTACTGTCCCCAACCGACAAAACCTGCGCCGACAAAAGCGATAGTTGAGATCCAGATGGTGATTACTAGGTATTTTCGGTGTCTTTGCATCCAAGTGATCATTGTGATGTTGCCCTTAATATATAATTGTTCTTATTCTATGTTTTTAAATATTAAACTAGGCTAAAAGTTCCCTAATTTAGGCAGATTGTCGCATTATTTGCAAATGTATATTTCGCTATGATTAGATTACTAAATCGAATGAAGGGTAAATAATGAATAATGAGATGATGGCCAATAGAGATCTTGATGTGATCTGGCATCCTTGTACCCAGATGAAAGACCATGAGTTTTTACCGATGATCCCCATCAAAAAGGGTAAGGGTGTCTATTTAGAGGACTTTGAAGGCAACAATTACATTGATGCTATCAGCTCTTGGTGGGTCAATATCTTTGGTCATTCCAATACTTATATCAATGATGCGGTCAAAAAACAGTTAGACACACTAGAACATGTTATTTTGGCAGGATTTACCCATGAACAGGTGGTCCGTCTGAGTGAAAGACTTGTTAGTCTGACCCCGGAAGGACTAACACGCTGTTTTTATGCGGACAATGGCTCATCTGCTGTGGAAGTCACGTTGAAGATGAGTTATCACTTCCATAAAAACCAAGGCCGAGAACGTCCATTGTTTGTCTCATTGAGCAACTCATATCATGGTGAGACCATCGGTGCACTCTCTGTCGGTGATGTTGAACTGTACAAAGAGACCTATGAGCCGCTGCTGATTCGCTCTATCCAGACACCGGTACCTAAAGATCAGAGTGAGACCGCTGCACTGGAGGCTGCCGAGGCTTTAGAAGAGTGTTTCAAAACACACCCGGATGAGATCGCGGCCTTGATCGTTGAGCCGTTGATCCAGGGTGCCGGTTCGATGCACATGTACCATCCGCTTTTTTTGACTAAGGCTAGAGAACTCTGTACAGCTTACGGTATTCATCTCATCGCGGATGAAGTGATGGCAGGCTTTGGTAGAACAGGAACTATGTTCGCTTGTGAGCAAGCAGGTATAACACCGGATTACATTGTGTTATCAAAAGGGCTTACAGGCGGCTATCTACCGCTCTCTGTTGTACTAACAACCGACGAAGTCTACAGCGCTTTTTATTGTGATTACAAACTCCAAAAAGCCTTTTTGCATTCACATTCATACACAGGAAATGCTTTAGCCTGTGCTGCAGCCAATGCGACTTTGGATCTTTTCGAATCAGAAAATATTATAGAACGCAACAGAGAAACCTCAAAATATATTGCTTCAAAATTGGAAAAATTTAGAGGTTTAGCCAATGTCAAAGAGGTACGCCAATGTGGAATGGTGGCTGCAATTGAGCTGGAAGGTTACGATGCAAGTGAGCGAATCGGTCTCAAAGTTTATGAGTATGGACTCAAACATGGAGTCCTTCTTCGTCCACTTGGTCACATTGTCTATTTCATGCCGCCATATATCATCACAAAAGAGGAAATTGATGTTATGATCGACACGGCATATGCTGCCATCACTCAGATCTAGGACAATATTATGATGAGATTGGCTCTTCTGTTCTCGCTGTTATTTACTTATATATATGCAGAAGAGATCAAGGTCGATGCAGAGGTGATGACAAAAGCGCATAATGATCTGCGTAAAAAGTACGGTTCTCCTGCACTAAAATATTCAAAACATCTGGAAAATGCTGCACGGACTTGGGCAGATAAACTTCAAGCTGACGGCTGCGGCATGGTGCACTCTCTAGGCAAAGTCGGTGAGACGGGTGAGAATCTTTTCTGGGCAAGTGCCGTTAAGAGTGCAAATGCAAAAGATGCCAAAGGCAACTGGATCTGGCACAGCAGACTTAAAAAGGTAAAAGATCAAGAGGTCATTCAGGCTTGGTATGATGAAGTGCAGTGGTATGATTATGAGGAAAATAGTTGTGAAGAGGGGCAGATGTGCGGTCACTACACTCAGGTTATTTGGAACACAACAACTGAACTGGGCTGTGCAGCGATGGCCTGTGATGACCGTTCACAAGTCTGGGTTTGTGAATATTCACCGGCAGGCAATGTTTCGATACAACACCCCTCTGGTAAAGTTGAAAGATTAAAACCGTATTGAAACAAGATAACGATTGGCAGAACATCAGTGCCTCAGAGCTCCTTGAACGTTCACGTGCGAGTAAGAAAAAGGTCACTGCCAAAGCGAGCGATATTGGTGTCCGTGTAGGCTTGCTCTTGCTGATGCCGTACATTATATGGCTGAGCAAATATAACGACAGTTATGTCGCCAGTATTCATGGTAAAGTTATTCACCTTGATTTCGATGGGGTGATGCAATCTTTTCATAACCTGATAAATGGTGCCAATATGATCGTCCATGAAGCTGGCCATGGGGTCTGTTATCTCTTGGCTTGTCCGCAGTTTATGACGGCACTTAACGGAACGGTATTTCAGCTGCTGCTTCCGATGATATTTATCTACTACTATTATAAACGAGAGAATAGTATCTTAGCAGGCATTGGCGGTATCTGGCTTGCTCAAAACCTGATCTATGTATCGTGGTATATGTCTACGTCACATACGCCAAACCTATATCCTATGTTTCTTCCCGGAGGCGGCATACATGACTTTTGGTACCTTTTCAGAGAACTTGGGGTCTATAAGTATGACTGGCTCATCTCAGGATCTGTACGTGTTGTTGCTGTAATGTTGTTGCTTGCCTCATATGTGTACCTGCTTTATACTTCGTTTTTACAAAATGATAGTAAGCTAAGAAGAAGACCTTATAAAGGTAAAAGATGAGCAACAGTGTAAACGAGTTTTCATTGATTGAAGAGATTTGGCATGCTATAACACATGGTGTAGGCTTGGTCTTAAGTATAGCAGCCTTGACGATTATGGTAGCTTATTCGTCGATGAGCGGTTCTGCTATCTCTGTTATTGCCAGTGTTCTTTTTGGAACGACCTTGATCATTTTATACGGTTCGTCAACACTCTATCATGCTATCACCCATCATGAACTCAAAAAAAAGTTTCAGCAGTTTGACCACGCCTCTATCTATATTTTAATAGCAGGCTCCTATACCCATATAACACTGGTCTCCTTGGGTGACACTCTGGGTTATAGTATATTTGCAGTTGTTTGGGGTGTTTCACTTGTGGGTATTTACCTTAAATTTGCCTACCCAGGCCGTTTTGGAAAGCTCTCTTTAGTCCTATATCTTCTGCTTGGATGGTTGATCGTTATTGCGATCAAACCTCTTTTTGAGGTGATGGAACCGGGTGGTCTGTGGTTGCTGTTAATAGGTGGACTCTTTTATACCTTCGGTGTTATCTTCTATGTTTGGGACAATCTTCCTTTCAACCATACTATCTGGCATCTTTTTGTCATGGGTGGAAGCATTAGTCACTTTTTGATGGTACTGCTGTATGTCATCTAAAGGGCTCTCATTATATATAGATGGCGATGCCTTTCCAAATCTCTTAAAACCGATTGTACTTCGTTCTATAGAGCGGCTTCACCTGCCAACTTATGTGGTCTCAAATAAAAAGGTAACATTGGGTGATTCCAAACTTGTTACCTACATCATAGTCGAGCAGGGTGCTGACGAAGCTGACCGTCATATTGTCGAGATGGTTGAAGAGGGTGACTTAGTCATCACCGCAGACATTCCACTGGCAGACCGTGTCATTGCCAAAAAGGCACATGCAATAGATCATAGAGGTGAGCTTTTCAGTGTGGATAACATCAAACAGTATCTGGCTATGCGCAATTTGATGGAGAAGATCAGAGAGAGTGGCGAGATGACGAAGGGGCCTAAATCGTTTAATCAAAAAGATGCCCACGAATTTGCCAACCAGCTCCACCGGTTTTTGACGAAGCATTGTTAAAGATGAATGTTCTTATCAAAAATATATACAGTTTGCCTCTTTAACCTTTCAATCCCTTTTTTTCATCTATCTATTTGTCTGATTTTAAGGAGTTGGTCAAATTTGTGCCGATTTAGGTCTTAGACAAGTCTGCAGAACGCTGCCGCAGACTCGATAGGTCTAGTGAACCTTAATATTGCCTCTTATCAGTTCGACCGCTCCTGAACTATACGGGGCCTGTGGTCCGCTGATCACTTCTATATGGAACTCATCGGCCGGTGTGCCTTTTTTAACGTTACCGGTTCCAGGCTGCGAGTTGTCCTGCATACGGATATGACAGTAGTTGAGTTCACGGTTGTTGTCCGGTTCGAGCTTGCGCACGGTACATGGGATATCGAATTCGATGCCGTTTACAACTTCATAGACGCCGCTTGCGTAACCGTCAATGTGTATCTGCAACGGACTGGTATCTTCGGAGCTGACCGTTTTGACATGATCGTTATACTCAAGATGGACCATGATACCCAGCGGTTCACTGCTGACTTTGAAACCGAAGCTTGCCGGGTGGGTTGCCTGCTCATCTCCTACCGGAGCTGACATTACAGCGCCGCCGCCGGTGATCTTGTTCAGGTTGATAGAGAGTTCATTATCGCAAACATCACCGAAACCGTCGTTATCTAAATCTTCCTGATCCGGGTTCGAAGCGAGTGGACAGTTGTCTTCAATATCAGAAATACCGTCTTGGTCGGTATCGATAAGGCCAATATTAAAGCTGCCGGCTTTGATAAAGACATTGGAGTCTAGATAAACATCACCCGCATCTGCGATAGCGAGTTTTATGTGATTAACCTTGCCGGGAACGACATCAAACTGGGTATTAAAAATGATGGTCAGGCCATCCATCTGTGTATCAATGGAGCCGCCTCCGTCGCTTAGATTATTATTGCGGTAATAAACAGATGTCGAGGTGCTTCCCGGACTATACGGGTTGCCGCTGTTAACGGTGTTGATGGCTACGGGTATAGTCGTCCCCGGGATAAGCGCTACATTGTTTCCGTTGACGAAAAAACCGAAGACATCGTTATAACTTGTATTGACAAATTCATTATATTCTTCGGATGTAAAGACATATTGGAAAGTGACCGGTGTCGCCTCCGGGGAACCGTCGGGGACTACGTCTACGACAAAGTCAAATTCC
>JAUWLG010000307.1 GCA_030613795.1 Helicobacteraceae bacterium | reverse complement strand
GTTTTTGAGGGTAGAGAGTAAATGGTCGCAAGACCTCAGAAGCGCTTTTTTTGTTGCTTATAACCAGTGCCAGTGTCTGTAATGCACAGAGTAGGCCATCACCTGTTTTGGCATAGTCGTGTATAACAACATGGCCGCTCTGTTCACCGCCGAAGTTAATGCCTTTTGCCTTCATGATCTCTAAAACATATTTGTCACCCACGTTAGAGCGGTAAAGGGTCATGCCGTTTTTTTGTATAAAATCTTCGAGACCCTGGTTGCTCATAACTGTGGTAACGATGCCGTCGCCCTGAAGCTGACCGTTCTCTTTAAGGTAAAGAGCTAAAGCACCAAGAAGATGATCGCCATCGACCACGTCTCCTTTTTCATCAACAACCACAATACGGTCAGCATCGCCGTCAAGAGCAAAACCGATGTCAGCACGGTACTCGACCACTGCTCTTTTCACATCTTTGGGGTGCAGGGCGCCACAATCTTCATTGATATTAAAACCATTCGGTTTATCATGTAAGACGATCACTTCTGCCCCAAGTTCTTCTAAAACGGTCGGGCCGACTTTATAACCGGCGCCATTGGCTGTGTCTAAGACAACACGTATACCTTGAAGTGAACACTCTTTGCTAAACGAGTTTTTAAGTTGGGCGATGTAACGTCCGATGACATCATCAATACGTTTTGCCTTACCGATCTCTTTAGCGGTGGCGGCTGCAGCATTTAATTGTGCATCATCTTGCGCAATTTTTTCGATCTTGGCTTCGATCTTTTCGGAAAATTTATTTCCATGTGCGTCAAAAAATTTAATGCCGTTGTCTTCAAACGAGTTATGACTTGCAGAGATCATGATTCCCGCATCACAACGCATGTCCTCGGTTAAATAAGCGATAGCCGGTGTCGGCATCGGTCCAATCTGGATAACATCATAACCAACGGCTGTCAAGCCGCTGACAATGGCATTTTCGATCATATAACCGCTTCGGCGTGTGTCTTTTCCAATTAAGATCCTATTGGTCTTTGAACTGTCTTTAAAGTAGATACCTGCGGCCATGGCAACTTTCATCGCAAGCGAAGCGGTTAGAAAAGTTCCGGCTTCTCCGCGGACGCCATCTGTTCCAAATAATTTCATTTTTACACTCCGTTTCGGGGTTTTAAAGAGTACCCGATATTGTTTAACTTGATTTTTATTATATTTAAGGTAATATTCTATCTCAAATTTTATTATGATAAGGATAATGCACATGGCAAACCATAAGTCAGCATTGAAAAGAATCCGCCAGACTGAAACACGTACTGAGCGTAACAGATTCTATCGCACACGTTTAAAAAACATTGTTAAAGCAGTTCGTTCTGCAATCGATGAAGGTAACAAAGAAGAGGCTACTGCAGCATTCAAGATCGCTAACCAGCAGATCCACAAATTTGTAAGCAAAGGTCTTTTGAAAAAAGAGACTGCTGCTCGTAAAGTAAGCCGCCTTCACCAAGCTGTTAACGCTATCTAAGGGTAATTACACCCTTGATGTTAGCAGATAAACTAACCCCTTTTCTCGAACGTTACGACGAACTGACTGAGCTGCTTAGCTCACCAGATGTCGCTTCCGATATTAAGCGTATGACCGATCTTTCAAAAGAGCAGTCAGGCATGCTTGCTATTGTCGAGAAGACCAGAGAATACAAAGCCCTCCTTTTAGATATCGAAGATAATAAAGCCATGCTTTCAGATGCCGAACTTGGTGAACTTGCCAAAGAAGAGCTCCGTGAACTTGAACCTCAAGTCCCAGTTATTGAAGATGAGATCAAAAAACTTCTTATTCCTAAAGACCCTAATGATGAGCGCAATATTATTGTTGAGCTTCGTGCAGGTACGGGTGGAGATGAAGCAGCGATCTTTGTAGGTGACCTTTTTAACGCCTACACTCGCTATGCTGACCTTAAAGGTTGGAAGATCGAGCTGATGAGTACAAGTCCGTCTGATGCAGGTGGGTATAAAGAACTTATTGCGCTGATCAAAGGTGACCAGGTCTACAGTCGATTGAAATATGAGGGTGGTACCCATCGTGTTCAACGTGTTCCTGCAACTGAGTCTCAGGGGCGTGTTCACACCTCTGCGATCACTGTTGCGGTGATGCCTGAGGTTGAAGATGTTGAGATCGAGATCGATCCGACTGACCTTAAGATCGATGTGATGCGTGCGTCCGGTAATGGTGGACAGTCTGTTAATACAACAGACTCGGCAGTACGTATAACACACTTGCCGACAGGTCTTGTTGTAACCAACCAGGATCAGAAGTCTCAGCACAAAAATAAAGACAAAGCGATGAAAGTTCTTAAAGCACGTCTTTATGACCTTGAGCTGCAAGAAGCACAGGCAAAAGATAGTGCGGCGCGTAATGAGCAGGTTGGAACGGGTGACCGTAGTGGACGTATTCGTACCTACAACTACCCGCAAAACCGTATCTCAGACCACCGCATCAACTTGACGCTTTACCGTCTTAATGAGATCATGCAAGGTGGTCTTCTTGAAGAGATCATTGATCCGTTGATCACAGACGCACAGGTAAAAAGCATGGAAGCAGCCGGC
>JAUWLG010000074.1 GCA_030613795.1 Helicobacteraceae bacterium | reverse complement strand
CTGAGTTTGATATAGATAATAACTTTATGAGTATGATTATCTTTGACAACATTGATGTAACAGCAACACTTGTTGCCAAATAAGAGAGATAGTTAATGCCCAAATTCTTCTACTTCAATATTTGGGCAGTGTGTTTTACACAATGGCTCCACGCTTACATGATATAATCACAACTCAAATTTATATATCTATAAGGACGCCCTTAATGAAAAAACTATTTTTACTGGTTTTATTTCTTACGTCTTCACTTTTTGCCGACCTGAACTGGGCAGAAGATTATGAGACAGGGTTGGCACAAGCAAAAAAAGAGAATAAGAAGATCATTCTTATGTTTACACTCAGTGCATGTCAAGTCTGTGAGAAGATGAAGGACGAAGTCTATACGCAAAAGAAGGTAACGGACTATGTTGATAAGTACTTTGTGCCGATCGAACTAAACCTGGATATTGATGATAAAGAGGGCTATGAAGTCTTTGGAACACCTACTTTTTACTTTTTAGACAGTAACGGCAAGCAGATCGGTGATGTTAAGATGGGTGGCTCTACGGTTGATGGTTTTATGAAAAGACTGAAACAGGTTCAAGCAGCTAAATAAAAACTTGACGATTGTACAGGTGAATTATTTCACCTTCTAAATTACGATACTTCTAGACAACTACTCTTCTTCATTATCTTTGGAACCTTGTCTGCGTTATAATGAACAACACAGAGGGAGGTGTCTACGATGTATAAACTCTTTTTAACCCTTATTTTTGTGACCGTATCACTTTTTGCCGAGACCAATTGGGCAGACGATTATAAGTCCGCTTTAAAAGAGGCAAAGAGTGAGCAGAAAAAAGTGATGCTTTTTTTTATAAAAGAGGGCTGTGCTAAGTGCGATGAGATGCTATGGACTATGAATTCAGACAAAAATGTCTCCAAGTATATAAACAGTAATTTTGTGGCGGTTGAGATAGATATTGAGTATGATAAACGAGAAGGGTATAAAATTTATTCAACACCAACTGTTTACTTCCTCAATACTAATGCGGAACAGATCGGAAAGGCTGTTGTTGAAGCACTTGGACCAAAAGGTTTTTTAAAAAAATTAAAAGAGGTCGAAAATACCAAAAAATAGTTGTGTGATATGATAAAATACCGCCAATATAAACTAGGATACCCCAATGACTAAAACTGAAGAACTTATAGACCTGTTAAACAATGACATTATCCCTGAAATCGAAGATGTGATCGATGGACTTTTTGAACTGATCAACGATGCGAAAACTGCGACGGACGAAGTCAAGCAAGAGCTAGCTGAACTGCAAGAGCTTAAAACTGAGTTTAAAGTGATGCTTGAAGAGGCGATGACAGGTGAACTTGAAGAAGATGAAGCTGCTGAGATCATTGAAGAGATCGCAGAGATGCGTGCTGCAGGCGAAGAGGAGTAGTCTCTACTACTTTTGTAGTGCGATGAGCTTCTCTTTTTGAGGACGTGTCATCTTTTTAACCTCTATCTCCCTTTTCAGAGCAGCGCTTTTTGAGCGGTGTTTCTCCTCATAGACTAACTTTACTGGACGACGTGCTTTGGTGTATTTGGCACCTTTTGGCGAACTGTTGTGGTCCTCTACTCTTTTTCCTACCTCTTTTGCAATACCGGTATACAGAGTATTGTCTGCACATTCTAGAATATAGAGTGAGTAGAACTCCTCTGTTTCGAGTTCGATGGTATTGTTGAAAAACTTTAGTCCTGTCCCTGTCGAGAGTTTCTTATAAAGTAGTGGGCTGTCAAGATCGATATGGCTAAAGGCATCAGAGTAGGCCATGACAAGTTGGGTTGTGAGGGCAATGGAGGTCGGTCCCTCTAACATCGAACCCATCATACATTTCACACCTTGTTTTTGGCAGTACTCAATGATCTCGATCGCTTTAGAGATGCCGCCGCATTTCATCAACTTTATATTGATAAGGTCAGCTGCTTTCTCTTTGATGACTTTTTTTGCATCGTCTAACGTAAAGACGGCTTCGTCAGCTAAGATAGGAATACCGCTCTGTTGAGAGATAGTTTTTAGCCCTTGAATATCGCTGCCGAGAACAGGCTGTTCGATCAACTCAATGTTTAAAGGTGTTATTGCTTTGATGATCTCTAAAGATTCATCAACACCCCAAGCCTGATTGGCATCAATAAGCAGCCGAGCCTCAGGCAGAGCTTCTCTAATGGCAACAATGCGTTCAGTGTCCAACTCATCTTTTCCGCCGACCTTGACCTTCAAGATCTCAAAGCCGCGGCCAAAGGCAGATATGGCATCATCAGCCATCTCTTCTGGGCTTTTAAGACTGATGGTGACAGCAGTCTGAAGAGGTTTCGGTTCAGCACCTAAAAACTCGACCAAAGTTGTGTTGTTTGATGCAGCTGCAAGATCATAGAGTGCCATGTCAACTGCCGCCTTGGCACTGCTGTTGCTCTTGCAGCAAGTGTGCAAGGTATCTAGAACTTTTGGCAGATCAAACGTCTCTCCGACAAGTTTGGGTGTAATGATCTTTTTGATGGTCTTAGAGATGCTTTGTAAGTCTTCACCTGTGATAGCTTTTGTGGCAGGTGCCGCGCCATAACCTATATTAGGTGTGTCTGTGTGGATGCAGATGCGAATGTTCTCAACATCGTCAACCCTGCGAAGTGCGGTGATAAAAGGCGTTCGAAGCGGTATTTTTTCGATCTCAAGTGTAATACCCGTGATGATCATGCAGCAAGACCTTGTAGGATGTAGCCGATAGCCAGTCCTGCGAAGGTGCCTATCATGTACCCCATAATAGCCATCAAGACAGCAATACCTATGAGAGAGCGGTGATAGGCTGCAGCCAAGATAGGTGCAGAAGCAACCCCACCGATGTTGGCAAGTGAGGCAACGCCGATGCTAAAGAGGTCGAGTCTGAAGAGTTTCGCCACGATGACCATAATAAGGGCATGAAATAGCAATATAAGCAGACCGACACCTAAGTAAAGAGGTACTTCACCAAAACCTCGAAGGTGAGCTTGCGAACCGATAAGAGCGATTAGGAACATCAACATAGCACTGGAGAGTGTAGGTGAACCAACGATACTTTTTAAGGGTGTACGTGAACCTATTAACCCAAAGAGTGTGGCAAAGAGAACACTCCAAGTTGTCTGTGAAAGACCGCTTAGCAGTGAGGCAAGAGTGTTGCTGAGGTAGGCGATGGCAAGTGAGAAGATAAAAAGCAGAACTAAAGGCAGTGGTTGAATCTTCTGTTTTTCCTGCTGCTCCTCATCGATAGTCTTAAAGCGAAGCGGTGCTTTGGTCCAACGGTTAAAAGCAGGGGCGAAAGCAACTAAAAAGAGCAAGGTCATCACCCAGAGGGTATAGTCAATGGAGTCAACGATGAGGGCGTAACCCATCAGCTCTTCACGGACATCGAGCGCGCCTGCGACGGCAAGCATGTTGGCAGTGCCGCCTGTCCAGCTGCCTGCCAGTGTGGCAAAGACACCTGCAGCATCACTGTTCAAAGAGAAGAGCCAAAAAAGGGCGATGAATGCAAACGAGAGTGATAAAACAGATGAGACATAGGCAATGATAAGTGATCGTCCAAGTCCTGCAAACGCTTTCAGGTCGATCTGCAGTAGCATAACAAAGAGCATGGCCGGCAGTAAAACCGTTTTGACACTTTTATAACTGTCGTGTATGGACGTACTCTCCTGCCACAGACCAAATTGAGCAAAAACCATCGCTGCAGCGTAGATCAATACAACGGAAGGCAAAAAGGTGAAAACTTTGTGTTTGGTGACCTTTTCAAGTGTACCGAGGAGTGCCGCAAGCAGAGCAACACTTAACAGGTAAAAGAGTGGCGTTGTTATCATTTACAAGGTGCTTGTTTCAGTGTAGGCAGAGCGGATCGGAGTTTGTTCATAAACACTTCACCCGGGTCATCTTTTTCGGTACGATAATTTTTGTCTCTCTCCAGCCACAGAGACGTCTCTTCAAAACAGCGATAATCTGAGTGGCCGATAAGGTAGTCGATACTTTCATATTTTTTATGGAGGTAAGCAATGAGAGCAATGTTAGCCTCAAGCTGTTTAGCCGTTAGGTTACCAAGTTTGCCAACATTTTCAATGCCGATACTGCTGTAGTTAAGACCGATGACGTGTCGTCCCATCCAGTTGTCCGGCATAAGTTGATAGATGGTCCCGTCTCTGTCAATGAGGTAGGGTACAGAGACATTGACACTGGCACTATTGCCAGAGATATCTGTGCGGCTTGAGGGAAGCTCTTCACTGTTAAAGGCTTCATAAGAGCCTTGCAGTGTCGGTATGGCTGTAAAGTGGATGACAATGACTTTAGGTGTAATGCTGATATCTTTGGGTGTAAGCCCATAGTGGCCATTGATATATTTTAGGGTAAGTACTTTTCGGTGTTCACTGAAGCTAATTGGTTTTTGGATGATCTCTAATGCATGGATAGAGGTGACAAAGGCAAAAACAGTAAGTAATAATTTAATCATTTGTTGATTATATAGAGTCATAGCTATAAACATGGTTAACAAAAATCGTAATATAATGAGTAGAAATCATGATACTAAAATATCGAAGTAGAAGTTTGTAAGAGTAGTAGTGTTTATATGTTTTTTATTTTGATATAAGAGTGATACGGGAGAGTTAGTACGATGGAAACTGTAGAGAAACGATCGATCATGAAACGGCCAAGTGAGGATGCTGTAAAGTTGGCAAACAGTATCTACTTCACCTCTATTCAAGAGGGTGAACCTTATGTCTATATCGCTTTGCAGCAATTATGTAAACTCTTTGGTAATTATGATAAACAAAATTGCAAAGCACGAATCACTGAGCTTTTAGAAGAGTTGATTGAACCTGTTGCAGTAGAAGAATTTACCTATAACCGAAAACTGATCAAATGGCAGGCGATAAGTTTTTTCACTTATAAGTTTTGTCTTGAAAAGGACGAGGAATATGTTGATATCGAACTCAATGAGATGTTCATAGCGGCAATGAAGCAGTTAGAAGCCGAACCTTACATTAACTTTCAATAATTTATAATCCCTAAACAACTTTCCATACAAGGTCACTCATGGCAAAATATATTATTTTAGACACCGAGACAACAGGCGCAGGCGAGAACGACAGGGTCATTCAACTTGGCTACATGGTCTTAGGTGCCAAAGAGGTCGAAGTCCACAATGAACTCTGTTCGTCTGAGGTTCCTATTGCTATTGGTGCGATGGAAGTCCATAATATTACGCCGGACATGATCGAAGGTAAGCCAGCGTGTACGGAACTGAGTGCGTATAAACGTCTTTTGGAACTCAACACACCTGACAACTACATGATCATTCATAATGCACCATTCGACATCGGTATGCTTGAAAAAGAGGGCTTTGCACTTGACATGAAACTGATCGACACACTGCGAGTCGCTAAACATGTTTTTCCTGATTCTGAGTATCACCGTCTGCAGTATTTTCGTTACGCATTAGAGTTGTATAAAGAGGAGGAAGCGGAAGCCGCTAAACTTGGTATAGAGCTCAAAGCGCATGATGCCTTGGGTGATGTTCTATTTTTAAAACTGCTTTTGTCAAAACTGCGTAAGGCTGTACAGGAGAAATTTCCGGGTGAGAATGATGTTGAAAAGATGGTAGCGTTAACACAAGAGCCAGTCTTTATTACTAAACCGATGCGTTTTGGAAAGCATAAAGGCAAAACGATCCAGGAGCTGGCGCATGAAGATGCAGGCTATTTGCGTTGGATGATGGAAAATATGCAGAACCTGGATGAAGATACTCGCTACACCATCAAAAAGGTTTTAGAAGGCAATTAGTGAGAGACTTTTACACCTACTTGATGGTCTCTTGAGAAGATTGGTAGTCGCTCTCTTGTTTATCTTGCTTGGCACTGTATAGATCAAAAAGCAGATAGCTGATAAAGGTCATTGCAACAAGCAGTAAGATGATTGCAAGAGCGATACCAAAAAGATTGTTAGTGTCGTTGGTGAAAAACAGAGCTAGACTTCCCATTGAGATGATGAGCAAGATTGTAGACAGTAAAATCCCCAAATTTAGCATCTGATTTTTCATAATAGTTCCTTTTTGTATTGGTGCGGATATCCATCCATAGTTGTTTGAATCTCTAATTCTAAAAGCAATTGTAATAATGAAAAATGTGAAAATAGTGTGAGTAGTGCATAAAATATTTTAGAGGGTCCCTTTAGTAGGTGGGTAATACTATCCTTTAAAAAAACTTGTAAATTCTAACAACCCTTAGCCCTTAGCCCAAAAACACTATAATTACTTTATGAATTTTGAAGCCCTGAGAAATAAAAATATCATACTCTTTGGTAAAAGCAGAGCCCTAAGCGGTGATGAGTTTGCAAAGCAACTTCACAACCATAATATCGCTTTAGTAACTGATATTGATGATGGTGTCGAATTGATCGTCGAAGGACGGTTGGTAAACCCTATAGAACAAGATGAACTTGACCGTCTCTATGCAGAGAAAGTGGCACCTATCATTGAGATCGAAGCACTTGAAAAGTGGTTGTGCAGCGCCATTGATGTTGATAAACTCTTAATGAGTCTGAAGTTGAGCGGTGATAGAGACCGACTTATGGGTTATCTGCAAAACAAA
>JAUWLG010000207.1 GCA_030613795.1 Helicobacteraceae bacterium | reverse complement strand
CCATAGGTATCAACAATGATCTTGCGGCCGGTAAGACCCGCATCACCCTGCGGCCCGCCGCTCACGAATTTACCGGTTGGATTGATGTGATATTTTACATTCTCACTCAACAGCTCGGCCGGAATCACCTTCTTGATCACCTCTTCGATAACATCTTTATGAAGCTGCTCTTGCTCAACATCATCATGGTGCTGCGTAGAGATAACAACTGTCTCTACAGAAACAGGTTTACGATCAATATATTTTACAGAGATCTGTGCTTTACCGTCCGGACGCAGGTAAGGAATGATCCCCTCTTTGCGAACCTGAGCCAAACGCTCAGTCAAACGGTGTGCCAAATGAATCGGCAACGGCATCAATACCTCCGTCTCTTTACAAGCGAAACCAAACATCAAACCTTGGTCACCTGCACCGATCTCGCCACTCTCTTGATCAACCCCCTGACTAATATCAGGAGACTGTTCGCCGATAGCGTTCAAAACAGCCGCGGAACGGTGGTCAAATCCATAACGCGCATCCGTATAGCCGATCTCCTTCACAACTGTACGTACGATATCCTGCATTGGGGTATACGCATGTGTTCTTAATTCGCCTGCAATAACACAAAAACCATTAGAGACGAGTGTCTCACACGCAACGCGTGCTTTAGGATCTTTTGCAATAATGTCATCCAGAATAGCATCGCTAATCTGATCAGCCATCTTGTCAGGATGCCCTTCTGTTACAGACTCAGAAGTAAAAATATACTCTTTAGTCATCGATTTCCTTTATTGTTTATCCTTCACTTAAACACCTCTACTCAAATCAATCGTATGGCATCTTATAAAAATGAAAGTCCGCGATTATAGCTGAAAGCTTTTTAAAGTTTTTCCGTTGTTTAACATTTGACTATTTTATTTATTTTACTTCTGCTAAAATACCCACAACAAAAACAAAAAAATGGAGAGTACATATGTTAGTAACAAACAAAGCGCCAGACTTTACAGCAACAACAGTAATGGGAAACAACGAGATCAAAGAAGATTTCAACCTATATGAGAACTTCGGTGAGAACGGTACGGTTCTTTTCTTCTACCCACTGGACTTTACATTTGTATGTCCTTCAGAGATCATCGCGTTTGATCACCGTCTTGAAGAGTTCAAATCTCGCGGTATTGAAGTGATCGGTGTATCTGTTGATTCTCAGTTCTCTCACTTTGCTTGGAAAGAGACGCCGGTAAACAAAGGTGGTATCGGTAAAGTTAACTATCCATTGGTAGCTGACCTTACAAAAGAGATCGCTAAGTCTTACGATGTTCTTCTTGACGGCGGTGTTGCACTACGTGGTTCATTCCTAATTGACAAAGACGGTACAGTACGTCACGCAGTTATCAATGACCTTCCACTTGGCCGTAACATCGATGAGATGATCCGTATGGTTGACGCAATGCTATTTACTAACGAGCACGGTGAAGTATGTGCTGCAGGTTGGAACAAAGGTGACGAAGGTATGAAAGCTGACACTGAAGGTGTTGCTGAGTACTTGGCTAAACACGAGAATGACCTGTAGTCATACTCTTTTCTATCGCACTTCCCTTTGGAAGTGCACTCTATTTTCTAACTATCTTAATTCCGAAATTTCCATATAAATAATCTTCTTCAAAATCAAGTATAAAACCTAAAGCTATTTACAAAGTAAATTACTCAGCCTTGTTCACCTTCTCCAAAACCTTTTCAAGAGACTTCACAGTATTCATAATGTTTCCAACTGTATCAGACCCGGTAGCGACAATAGCGCGTACTTTCCAAAGCCCATACCAGAGTAAACCGAACAACACAGCGGCGATCACCAACACCAGAATTAAAAGCCGGTTCTCTATGCGGCTTAATGTCGGGTCGATAAGATCACTTTTTGAAGTACTGACAACTTGTTCTACGCTCACCCTAGCATTGTCTAGTATATTATTGATGCCACCCTGTACCTTTTCAAACTGCTTTGGTAGAGCAATGGCGATGTTGTTGATGGCATTGGCGTTATTATTCAATGCATCAGTTAGTGCCGTGATGAGTTCATGGTCTTTACTTGTGAAGTCCTCTTTGTTTGAAAGCTGTTGAGTCAATGCTGCGATCTGCTTTGAACTCTTTTCGATGGAAGCAACCGTCTCTTGGACACCCGCTACTGTAATGATGACCTCGATGCGGCTTGTTGTTGTGCTATTTTGGTCAGATGCAGCTACATTAGCCGATGCAAAAAGTATCAAACTGCATATCAGAAGTGTCAGACGTTGCATAAATATTCCTTGATTTATAATATTTTGCCATATAGGTGGTCCCTTTAACGTTTATCCCAACCGATCATTCCCCATTGTTCAAGGTCATCTTGAAGCGTCTGCATCGTTCTATCTTCTTTATGACAGGCGAAACAGGCATTCGTCTCATGTGGCATATTATATTTGATCGTCTCTGCTGGTGTTGTAAACCCGAAAAGGTGGGTTCTAACGGTAATTGGTGACTTCCCGGTATGTCTCCCCACTTTCGGCATATGACACTCTACACAGAGCGAACCTTTTGACGCGGCTTTATGGCGAGTATGTTTCTCAAGACTCTCTTGATGCGGTCCGATGATAGAACCGAAACCATGACACTTCATACAGAGTGCATTGCCCGTGTTATCTTTAGCCGTAGGTGCAAGGGTATGGGGATTATGACAGTTGATGCAGGTGATCCCATGTTTCCCTTTCATGGAGTGCACAAACTCATTGCCCTGTGTACGGTTTTTCTTACCCATGCCATTCGCATAAAACTCTTTTGTCTCATGTCCAAGGGTAAATGGTGCAGGTAATTTATATTCACTCAGAGACTTCCCTGCTTCATACCCAAACGGATAATCTCTAGCATCCCCATAGATATCACTCATATTATGATCACTCAGACGCATGTCACGATTACGCATATGGCACTGAAGACAGACCTCATTTTGTCTGACAGGGTCACTCAAAGAAGCAAGATAGACTTTTGAGTCAGGATCTTCAATATGTTTAGATGCCGGGCCGTGACAGGATTCACAGGCTATACCGGTCTCAACTCTTTTCTCTTTTGACATAAACCCGGTAAAGTGACAGCCATCGCAGGCTCTAGATGTTGGCAACTGCTCATTGTCATGCGGATACGCCGTTTTATACCAATACTTCCATGGCTTAAATGCCTGCCATTTTTGCGTCTGAACATTCCACTGATAATTACCTAAAACATAATCTTCCGTGCCATTGATATCTTTACGCATCATATAACGCTGTTTAAACTTCCCGCCAACCGTATAAACAGCATCTTTAAGTGCAAAGTTAGCATCTTGAGGAAGTTTTGAAAAATCTGCGACAACAACAGAAGGGTCTTTTCTAGGATCTTGTATCATCTTCGGATGCTGAGAGTTATGCCACGCGGTATGGTTCTCTTTATGACACTCTACACACTTGGACGAGCCGACAAAATGGGCCTCTTTTTGGTCATCATTTTGTAAGTCAACCGTATTTCCTACCCGCGTTTGTGTCAACTGCTCATAAAACGGCAATGTTTTAGCCATATTTTCATAGGCTACATAGATTCCGGCTAAGACTAAGACCAGTACTGTATATAGAAAAACTTTTTTCACACTCAGCGCCCTTTTTTATTTTACTACTGCAGAAGGCTCACCGAACAGGTAACCTTGAAACTCATCGATCTCTAGCGCCTGACAAATGGCTAACACTTCTTGCGAATGAACAAATTCAGCTAC
>JAUWLG010000128.1 GCA_030613795.1 Helicobacteraceae bacterium | reverse complement strand
TGCACGATAGAATCTACTTCGTCCATAGAGACCGCTTCCCAGTCTGATGATCTCTTTATTCTCGTCCAGAGCAAAACTGTTATCGATGAACTCGACCAGCCTGATAAAGCCTTTTTTGGAGAGTTCCAATGCAACGACTTCACTCTCGGAATAGTGCACTGAGGGATCGTTCTGAAGTGCAACGACATGAAGAACCGAGTCGGTAGGCCAAAACGCTGCTCTCATACTCAGCCAAAGCGTTATCTCCTTCGCCTGATAATAGGCCGCATCTCCCCATCCTATCTCCAGATAGCGGGCATTTTTAAAATCATCAAATGAATGCATATAAGGTTCTGCATCTTTTCTTGGTATGACAATGCCTGTATGCCCACCATAGTTGTTGACGACGTATACCGTTTTATTCTCGGTTCCGTCCGGGTCCGGCGGGTACAATGCACTAACAGGTTTTGCACAACCAGCCAACAGCGCGATAGAAAAGATTATCAGACTTGACATTATGCCTTGTAGACAACGGTTGCATTTCATAAGAGACCTTTGATCAATTGAGACCTCTGATAATGTCAGGTTTGTTCAAAGGTCTCAATCATTATATCTAGTCCTAAACCCATTCTACTTGACTTTACGTTTGCTTCTTGGTTATTATGGTTTATAGTTATCCTTTAAACACCAACACACAGGTTGATAAAATGAAACGGTTACTATTTCTGTTTCTACTGACACTTTTACCGCTTTTCGCAGAGTCTATAATTTTGAAAGTAGAGATAAAAGGGGCAATAGGCCCCGCCACTTCTACTATACTCAACGATGCTCTGACTACCGCACATCAGGAGCATGCTGAGGCACTGCTTATAGAACTTGACACACCAGGCGGTCTAGCGTCCTCCATGCGTGAGATGATCCAAGCTATTACCAACAGCTCCATCCCCGTCATCACCTATGTCGCTCCGAGAGGGGCTCATGCTGCCAGTGCGGGAACATATCTGCTATATGCTTCGCATGTGGCAGCGATGTCTCCCGGAACCAACCTGGGCGCTGCGACACCGATCAGTCTGATGCAGCCGCCCAAACAGTCAGATTCAAATACGAGTGCTAAGACAACGGCCGAAAAAAAGGCGATCAACGACGCCATTGCCTATATCACCAGCCTTGCACAGATGAATGACCGCAACGTCACCTGGGCGATCAATGCCGTAGAGTCAGCTGAAAGTCTCTCTGCCGAAGATGCGCTGAGATTAAATGTTATTGACCTGATAGCCGATGACATAGAATCGCTGCTCGAACAACTTGACGGACGAAGTATCAAGCTCTTGGGAACAACAGTGCAACTGAGTACCAAAGAGAGCATTATCTTAACATTTGAACCGGACTGGAAGAGTCGTTTCCTCTCTATCATTACCGATCCGAACATCGCTTATATACTGCTTCTTATTGCCATGTACGGCATCTTCTTCGAACTGATGAATCCCGGCGCGATCGTTCCGGGTGTCATTGGTGTCATCTCCGGAGTCATTGCCCTCTACGCCTTGAACATGATCCCCTTTAACTACGCAGGACTGCTGCTGATCATTTTAGGTGTCGCCTTTATGGTAGCCGAGGTCTTCGTCTCCGGATTCGGTATCTTGGGTATAGGCGGGGTTGTCGCCTTTGCCTTTGGTTCGCTGCTGCTCTTTGATGCCGACACCCTTGGCCGCAGTGTCTCTCTTCCGCTGGTCATCGCGTTCAGCCTGGTCAGCCTTGCCTTTTTCATTTTGGTGATGCGGCTCTTTATACGTTCGCGATCGGCCAAAGTGGTGACAGGTGCCGAGGAGATGGTCGGTGCTGTTGGAGAAGTGATAGAATTGGACGAAAAAGAGTCTCGTGTTCTCTGCCATGGCGAAACATGGCGTGCAACGAGTGAAAGTGAGCTAAAAGTCGGTCAAAAAGTTCAGGTTGTCGAACGCCATGGCCTTATCTTAGCAGTTAAACCAATTGAGGAGTAAACAATGTTTTTAGATTTACCTATGATCATGGTCTATGTAGCCGTCTTGGTCATCCTTTTATTAGCGATGGCGATCCGTATCTTACGCGAATATCAACGTGGTGTGATCTTCACACTTGGACGCTTTACCGGTGTTAAAGGGCCGGGGCTCATCATACTGATCCCCTTTATTCAACAGATGGTCAGGGTTGACCTTCGTATTATCGTTCTCGATGTCCCTACCCAAGATGTCATCTCCCATGACAATGTATCAGTTCATGTCAATGCCGTCGTCTATTTCCGTGTGCTTGACCCGGAAAAAGCGATTATTCAGGTGGAGAACTTTTACACCGCTACCAGCCAACTCGCACAGACAACACTGCGGTCGGTCTTGGGCGGGCATGAGCTCGATGAGATGCTGGCCGAACGCGAACGGCTCAATTTTGATATTCAGCAGATCCTCGACAAGCAGACCGATGCCTGGGGTATCAAGATCTCCAATGTGGAGATCAAACATATCGACCTCGATGATAGTATGGTCCGTGCCATCGCTAAACAGGCCGAAGCAGAACGCGAACGCCGCGCCAAGGTCATCAATGCCATGGGAGAGCTAGAAGCGAGTGAGAACATGCTTGCAGCTGCTGAAAAGCTCAGTCAAAACGACCTGGGGATACAGCTACGCTATCTTCAGACCATGAGCGATATTTCCAACGACAAGACCAACACGCTGATCTTTCCGTTCCCGACAGATCTGAACAAGTTTTTTAAAGGGACCTCGAAAGAGTAAGCGGCCATGGCACAACCGCAGCAGCTTCTCCGTAAGATCACTATGCCGATGCTGCTCTTTTACGGGCTGGGTAACATTTTAGGTGCAGGGATCTATGTCCTCATCGCCGAAGTGGCCAATACCTCTGGCATGTACGCCCCTTTCTCCTTTTTAGTGGCACTTGTCATTGTCTCGTTTACGGCACTGAGCTATGGTGAACTGGCATCGCGTTACCCCGATGCGGCCGGAGTCGCTCTCTATGTCAAAAAGGGGCTTGGCTCGACCAATCTGTCGGTTATTATCGGCTTGACGATCGCCTTGGCAGGTTTGATCTCTGCAGCGACCATAGCAAGAGGCTTTACAGGCTATCTGGCAGAGCTGGTACCGTTGCCGGAATGGCTCGCTCTGCTAGGGCTGATCACAATATTGGGGCTGATCGCCATCTGGGGCATAGGCGAATCGGTTACCATTGCCGTCACCATTACCTTCATCGAGATCGGCGGACTGCTTCTCATCTTGTGGATCGGCCTGCCGGTCTTGCCTACCTTGGCAGAGAGAGCGCCTGAGCTGATACCGCCATTGGAGTGGGATGTCTGGTATGGCATCTCCTTAGGGGGCTTTTTGGCCTTCTATGCCTTTTTAGGCTTTGAAGATATGGTCAATATCGCCGAAGAGGTTAAAGCCCCTTCCAAGGCATACCCTAGAGCGATACTGTTCTCTTTGATCATTGCCACACTGCTTTACCTGAGTGTATCACTGGTCAGTGTACTGCTTCTCACCCCTCAGCAGCTTGCAACAACTGATGCACCCTTTGCAACTATCTATGAACATGCCACAGGCAATGAAGGTACTCTTATTACCATTATCGGTATTTTTGCGATTATCAACGGGGCACTGATACAGATCATTATGGCGTCGCGCATGGTCTATGGCATCAGTAAAAAAGGGTGGCTTCCATCGCCTCTCTCTTATGTCAACAGCAAGACAAAGACACCTGTTGTAGCAACACTTCTTGTCAGTGCCATTACCTTGGGGTTTGCCTTGTGGCTGCCGTTGGTCACACTGGCTAAATTGACAAGCTTTCTGGTTTTGATCGTCTTCACGGTGGTCAATATTGCCTTGATCCGTATAAAGCGCCAACATCCTGATCCAGAGGGGGCCTACCTTGTCCCCTTCTGGATTCCAGTTGCAGGCCTTGTCGTCAATATAATTTTTTTGGCCTTGCAGCTATTTTCAATATAAGAGGCCAGAGACTTTAGGGGCATCTCTAAAAACCCTACTATATGACCTCTGAGTCCGCATAGGGCTTTTAGAGGTGCCCTTTAACGGCCCGCAGCAAGCAGTGCATCTTCATAGTGGTGGGTGATCCGGCAGAGATGCCAGTTGACCCGTTTAAGCCAGCGCACCCCTTCAAGGTAAGCAGTACCTTTGGGTACGTCGATCTCACCCCGGGCGATCTGTACCATCACCCTCTCTCTGTACGGCCGGACATGCTTGTAAAGTTTTGCTTTGGTCTTGAGCGCACATTTGCTTGTCTCATCCCACTGTTTTTCTTTCAGTGAAGTGATCATCTTACTGATCGCATCCGTCATCAAAAGCCGTTCATTCGCAAATTTTTCACTGTCTCTGACGGTGATGGCACGATCCTCCTCCTCTTCGCACCGTTCATGCAGCCGCTGCAGGTGATCAAGGGTATGGATCATGGCAACCAGCCGTTTCCACTCAGCTCCCGAATCGGCATGGAGGTGGATACGGTCGATGTAGGCGTGTGTCTTGTCCAGCGCGAGCTGCAGTTCTGCCAGATTGGCACGCTGTCCACTCTTGCTGTCGCCCAAGATCGCATTGACATGGGCGAAGAGGGCAAGCATCTGTGTGTAAATACTGTTTTGAACCGCCGTAAGTGCCACAGAGGGCTGTTCAAGGAAGATATCATCAAGTTTGCGTGTGTAGCGAGGTGTTTTGTCGGGGATCAGCCGCATCATCAACGTTGCGAACTGATGTGTAAACGGCAATACGACAATAACCCCGATGATGTTGAACGTACTGTGAAACGCCACAAGTGAGATCTCGGCGTTTTGCACCAACTGTCCCGGGAACAATGTTTCCTCCACCATCATATACGGTGTAATCAGTAACAACCCTCCGACACCGGTGAAGATATTATAGGTGACGTGTGAAAAACCGGTGCGGCGGGCATTGACTGAACCACCAATCGTTGCCAGTGCTGCGGTGACCGTCGTTCCGACATCCATGCCGATTACCAGTGCTGCTGCCTGTTCAAAATTGATCGCCCCGCCATAAAGTGCCGTCAGTGCCATTGCCACCCCGGCACT
>JAUWLG010000180.1 GCA_030613795.1 Helicobacteraceae bacterium | reverse complement strand
ATATATAAATTATATGGCGTCATTCCTTCGTAGGCAGGAATCTACAAGTCATTTGACGCAAGTATTTTGAACGAAGGTATTGTGGGTTACTGCCTTCGCAGGTATGACGGAAGAAGAGGATGAAAATGATGACAATAGAAGATTTTAACACCGGACTGCTAGGCTTTTTAGACGCGTCACCAACCCCGTTCCATGCTACACGCAACATGTCGATGATGTGTGCTAATGCAGGGTTTGTCCAACTTGATGAAACTGAGAAGTGGGAGCTGGAAAAAGGACAGAAGTACTTTGTAACGCGTAACGACTCTTCTATCATTGCCTTTACTTATCCGGGTGATGATAACTATGTCATGATGGGTGCACATACGGATTCGCCTAACCTCAAGCTCAAACCCTCTCCTGTCATTGAAAAAAACGGTTTGGTGCAGTTAGGTGTTGAGCCATACGGCGGACTCTTGCTGAACCCTTGGTTTGATCGTGATCTCAGTATTGCAGGACGTGTCTCGTACAGAAGCAATGAAGGGCAGATCAAAGAGGCTTTGGTTGATGTTCAAAAAGCTATAGCTATTATCCCTTCACTCGCCATCCATCTTGATGATAAGGCAAACAAAGATCGTACGGTCAATAAACAGACAGATATCGTTCCTATTATTACCAGCGGAGAGTTTGACTTTGACAGTTGGATCGGATGGGCGTTGAACAGAGCAGGTCATGATGACTTCGCAACGCTGCTTTCACATGAACTCAGTCTTTATGACACACAAAAAGCGAGTTATGTCGGTCTGCAGGATGACTTCATCGCATCAGCGCGACTGGACAACCTGCTTAGCTGTTATGTCTCTCTCTTGACAATGTGTTCAGTAGACTCTTCACAGCCTTATCTTATGATCTGTAGCGATCACGAAGAGGTAGGCAGTGAAAGTACTTCAGGAGCAGCCGGAAGCTTCTTAGAGAGCGTTCTACGCCGTATGACACCTGACTTTGAGAGTTATACACAACTTACACGCAAGTCAATGATGATTTCATGTGATAATGCCCATGCAATTCACCCAAACTACGCAAGTAAACATGACGAAAACCATGCACCGCTGATCAATAAGGGTGTTGTCATCAAAGTCAATGCCAATCAGCGTTATGCCTCTAACTCACGCACAATCTCTAAGTTTGTAGTAGCGGCAGAGCGTCAGAAACTTACACTGCAAGAGTTTGTGACCCGTTCCGATATGGGATGCGGATCGACTATCGGACCGATCACGGCAACGCGTTTAGGTATCGATACTATTGATGACGGACTTCCGACTTTTGCGATGCATTCTATTAGAGAATTAGCGGGCAATGCAGATGCCCATCAGCTTTATCGGATTTTACTGGCACTGTCAAAGTAGGTGTTTTTAACTGAAACGACTTTGGAGCCGGTGGGCTAAAGAGATCTCTTAGACACTGTCAGGTTTTTTGAAGTTAACGGTAAAAACAGCCCAATTGCCAAAATACTCCATCTCTTCAAACCCTGCCTCACGGCATAAAGCACGAACCCTTTTAAGCCTTGTATAGTGAGGATCCGGGATTACTTCGGTGATAGACAATATGCCGCCATCTTTGAGTGCCTGGTATATCTCCAGAAGCGCCTCGTGTTTGTCGGGGATCTCACCTAAAACCGTGACCAGTAATGCCCGGTCAAAATACGCTTTATCTGTCTCTCCGCTGCCTGCGCCCACATTGACGATGCGTATATTGTCAATGCCCATGGCTTCGGTACGCACTCTGAGCTTGTCTAACATCTTTGACTGGATATCCAGCGCAACCACTTCACCTCTCTTGCCGACCCTCTTTGCCGCCGGCAACGCCAAACGTCCAGGACCAGAACCTATGTCAAGCAGTTTCATGCCCTCTTCAAGGTGCAATCTCTGCAATATCGTGTCTGGACCGGCAACAGCATTCATGTAGGGATTTTCGACAAGCCATGAGAAGTTTGCAGGGCAGGCAAGTGAGCGGTAGCGCCACAAATAGCCTGTAGCAAGAAGAGCCAATACAATAATAAATACAGTAATTTCTACCATCATAGTTCAAGTTTATCAGAGTGATTATAAAAGTTTAGTTGGGCAAGCATATATAAATTGAGTTGATACTAACACTACTTTTACATTTTTAGGTATGATAGTTCTATATCATCACAGGAGTTGATCATGAAAAGTTTATCTATAATTCTGAGCACATTGCTGCTGAGTGCAGCGGCTTATGGGGCAGGTCTTTCGTCAAAAAGTACGGATGAGCTGCTCAACATGCGCGGTACAATGACCACCGATCAGGAGCGTAACCAGCTGCATAATGAATTGCAGATCCGTGAAAAGACGATGACACAGGAACAGGTGAAAAAATTCAAGACCTATCCGCCGGAAAATCGTGTACGAAAGTATAAAGGCCAAGGTCAAGGAAAAGGCAAGGGTCAAGGTCAAGGAATGGGACAAGGTGGCGGTGGTAACCGTTAATCACCCCGATATAAGATCGATATCGCTCATCTGCCTTTGTTAAGCACGATATCTGTAAGTTGTAGAGTACAAACAGCAGTTTTGTACTCTACGCTGGTCTTTCATATATCTATTTTTTGATCAGGTGCTCTATTGCACTCTTGATAGTGCCTTTATGTACTGTATATCTTATGTCGTTCGATTGCAGTGACCCGATTAACTTATCTCCAAAGCTAGCGGCTATGATGTGTGATGCTTTTCTATCTTTTAACATAGCGACTAATTCAGAACTTGCTCCGCCTCTTACATCTTGATGCGCGTTTTGTATGACCTCTAACACGTCTCCATTTGTATCAACAAAAAAATAATAGTTACACCTGGATGCTTTTGAACTGACCTCCGAATCCAGACTATTCCCCTCACTGGCAACAACTGTAAGGTCAGCAAAAAGAGCAGTGCAAACTACCAATAATCCAATTAACCATTTCATACCGACTCCTTGTGTTATGCGGTCTGTTTCAATGATTATAGCGTTTTCCTATCGATATAAATAAAGGTGTCCTTAAATATCCTATTTTCCTCTTTGTTATACTTTTGTGCTATATCAATAAACGAAAATTCTTATTTTGATAATATTGTTAAAAACGCAAAGGTGCAGTGATGAGTGAAAAAGTTCTTTTAGAAGTACCGGGTGCAAGTCTTCCTTTTTATACCTATGAAGATGAGGGTATTACGTATATAGAGTTTGACTCAAGTGAATCTCATCCTCCAGAGCCTATGGTCAATGTGATGAAAGGGTTTGAACTTATTTCCGGGACTGACAAACGTCTGGTCATGATCAATGCACAAGAACCTGTACCACTTTATTCTCGAATTGCAGGTAGCTTTGTTTGGGATGTTGAAATTTTAGAGAGTGGTGATGTAAAGATAGTGTTTAAAAATAGAACGTAAGTTGTAAAATCAGTCCCATAGTAGGGACCAATTACATTTTTATCGCAAAATATCTATAATCTTTCTTGTCTCTTTATGCAGTCTTATTAGTCTGTCATCTACACGGATAGTTATTAAGCCAAGAGGATCAAGCGGTACTATGACCTTACCTTGTCGATAGATGTCTCTGTCTAAGGTATTCCCCTTCTGTAGTTTCTTTTGCCAGCCTGGTGGCAGTTGTTTGCCTTTTGCTGCTTTCTTTTGCAACCCTGGAGGTAGTTCAGATTTGTCTTTTTTTGCATATAGAGGGCTTATACTTAGGCCTACTAGAACGGCAAAGGCAATAACATATTTCATTTGTGCTCCTTAGAAATGTAGATGCTATTTAAGCGTAAGTAAACTTAATTAAATCGTTATTTAGAATTAATATGTCTATATATGCCTAGTGACTTCCCAAACCCATCATTCTTGACTTGCGTTGGAACTTACATATTTTTAGACTGTTCTGTTTTTGTTGAAAGTATGAATATATTTGACTATGATGTGTCAACCCAATATAGGACACAAAAGAAAAGTATTAAGCACTCATATCATTAAGTAACAACTGATTTTCAAAGTCAACAGGTGACATGTAGTTGTTAGTAGAGTGCAACCGCTTACGATTGTAAAACACTTCTATA
>JAUWLG010000085.1 GCA_030613795.1 Helicobacteraceae bacterium | reverse complement strand
CTCTTCTCTTACACACTCTTTACATATTTCTGCATGTGCCTTTGGATAACGCACTTTTACAGTCGCTAAGACATCGTTTAAGACATCATCGTTCACAAAGGGTTCAATGCTGACAATATAAAGTCCATCTTCGATCTTTACGGAATAATCGAATCCATAAGCCAACTCCAGGTTGACGATCTTGGAACTACTGTCCACAAAGTCCAGCAATGAGCTCAATTGGAAATCTGCATCTTGTCTGCTTTTAAATTTACCCAAGACGATGCTTTGTCCATCTTTGAGTTTTTCAGTTTTTTGCGCCGCTGCATTAAACTGTGGCGGAGTACCCAGTGGAGCAGAAGATAGAGTTGAGTACGAACTCATCAGCAGTGTTAGTAAAATAATTAAACTTTTATTCAAACCGATATCCTTGGATAATATAATTGAACCCTTGGAACAGATATCATCCCAAATATCAAAATAGAAAACACACAAACAGCAATCATTGTATTCATGGATTTACGACAAATCATCGCCGAACCTGCGGGCACGACTCAAGTTTCTCTCGCAAATCCCAAAAACAAGCATTACTATATATTACAAATTTATCTACTTTAATATTTAGGAGCATGTTCAAAGGTTTCAGTCAAAAACAGAGTAGCATAAAATCGTATAATCAAAGTTGATAAGCTGTTTATAAACGCTACAAAACAACCTAAGTAACGCAATATGTTTCACTTATCACATACTCTTATGCTACAATAGCCGCAACTAACTTCAAGGTATTTTTATGCAGATAAAATATGTAGGGCCAAAACCGATTATTTCTAAAACAGGCATCAGTTTTGATTCACAATATGATGACAGATACACTTACCTTAATATAGCCGTTCAACTTTTAAAAGCACTAGATCATGAATATTTTGAAGATAAGACCTACAAATATGCCGTAGATAGCGGTCGACTTAAAGACAGTGATATCGTTGATGGTCTCAAAGAGTATTGCGGCAACTTGGGTCATGCTGTTGAAGAAGGTATTAAAGCAGAACAGAAGCTGATCGATGATGAACTCAAGCGGGCAAAAGAGAACAAGTCGATCTCAGAACTCGAAAGAGAAGCTTTGATCAAAAATATCCGTATGATGGAGAGCTATCGTCTGCAATATGCAACCAATGAAAAACTTTATAACTGTGCGGTTCAACGTCTTGCAACGTTTGTCAAACAAGACCATATTGATTATGTCATCGTACCTATGTTTCAACGCTTTGCTGCAGTATTGCACTCAGTTCAAGATGAACTTGCCAATCAAAAATTTCCTATCGACACAAGAATGGACATCTATGAAGAAGATGGAAAATTGATGGCGAAGATGGAAGTTAAAAATAGATAGTACTTTTAAGACTGTCACTCCTCTGATCAAGAGGAACGATCAAATATGCGATAGTTCTATTTTATTTTAGCGATGGTCTGCGCATAAGAGACCTTTTCACCTGGCTCTACCTCTAACTCCAAAAGATCCGCTTCAGCGATGATCACAATCGTTGACCCCATCTCAAAACAGCCAAAATCATCATTTTTAGAGAGTTTAACGCCCTCTGCATACTCATAAACACTCACTTCAGTGTGACTTGCATTTGTCTGAATAGACGGTTCAAACGAAACCTGCATCACACCAACATTTAGCGCACCTACCAGTACCATACAGAAGAGTTTACCCTCGCTGTTCTCACACTCTAAGACAACACGCTCATTCTCTACAAACAGATTAGGCTGCTTGTTTAGATATCTCATATTGACCGGATAGAGTTTTCCCGGAATATGAACCGCTTTTTTAACAATTAGATCACAGGGAATGTGATAACGGTGATAATCTTTAGGCGAAAGATAGAAGTTGATAAAGTCGCCATCGATCAGCTTCGCCTTTTTGGCATCATCGATCTCATCGCCTAAAAGATCGTTAATGTTGTAGTACATCCCCTTGATATGCAGGGCAATATCTTCATGCAGTCGTCCACACTCCGTAATCAATGAGTCACATGGAGAGATAAAATCTTTTGGGTCTGCTGAAAACTCTCTCGGTATTTCAAGCTGACGCGTGAAAAGAGCATTGAGTGTCTCATATGTTGTCGGGTCGCGAAACTCACTCATGTTGAGTCCCATCAGATTAACGTACCCGTTGTTGATAAGGTCTTGTATTGGTTTGGGAAAGTGGGTATTTGCCAATTTGCCAAAACCTTGTGAAAATAGACTTGTCATGTGTCGCATTATGATTCCTTACTAAATTTTTCTTCTTGAAGCGGACGTTTTGCCAACTCTTCTATTAATACAGTTGCATAACACCCTTTTGGCAGTGTAAAGTGCATCTCGAACCACGCTTCATTCTCTTTGTATTCGTATTCTACATCTTCAGGATAAATCCATGCATAACGACGGTCGCCGTCAACCTGTTTATAGTCCATGTCAAAATCTTTTTCGATCTCGCCTGCAAGACCGCTGGCACGACGTGAACGTTTACCAAGTAAGAGACCTGTTGGAACAACATCTTTCTCATTAACACGTTCGATATCACGTTCTTCACCTTCGTACTCAAAAGGAGAACCGTGAGGGTAATGTTTCAGAACGTCACCCTTAAAGATCTTAAACGGGTGTGTCTGAGCTTTCAGTGCAGCGATGACATCTTCCGGCATGTTTAACACATCACAAAGAGCCTCGGGTTCAAAGCTGGAGACAAGAGAGTTGATCTCAAGACGACGGCTTAACCAGAGATTGAACATATGGCTTTGAAAAGCGTTGATATAGAGACGTTTAAGTTTTACATTACGCTCTTTTCTCTTGCCTTTTAAGATAGCCTCACCTACTTTATAGTTGTTACCATCAGCACCAAAACGCTGGTACCCAAAAAAGTTTGGCATCCCCTCTTTTTTGATCATCTTCAACGCTTCAGATAGTTTCTTAGCGGCTGTCGGGTTCACCTTTTTAAGACGGATAAAAAAGCGGTTACCTTTTAAGTGACCAAGACGAATCTTGTTATTATGGTAGGTACGCTCTAAAAACTTAATATTTTCATGTTCAAAGCTTTCCAGCTTCTCTTCATGTTTTTTTAAGATCGAAATGTACTGTTTTGTTAACGCATTTTTATCTTTCAGGCCTGCGTAACCGATCTCACGTGCGTTGATACCAAGGTGGTTCGCGATCATGCCTATCGCATCCCAGGTAGCAAGGTTCTTCTTGCGCATATGCAGAACCAAGTGCTCGCCCTCACCGCTAAATTCGTACAAAGGTACTTCGTCAACAACAAAGTCACGAGGGTTCTGTCTAAAGTGAAATGAGATGGGGGTGTGTGAAAGTGCGTAAAATCTATTCATAATGTCCTAACTTGTCAGTTGTATATTTTTGAGTCTAAAAATGGTGTGCTTTACAGCGGTTTTTATAACGTCCGCGTTTGGCTTTGGCAAAGATGTGCAAAGGTGTACGGTTTTTAGCAGCCAGGCGAATGAGTTTTTTACGTTGACGCGGGTTGAAACCGACCAGCATCTCATACTCTTCACCACTGCAAAAGAGCTTTTTATCTATAGGTTTATTAAAGTGGAATCCTACCCTATTTAAGCTATGAAGCCGCTCAAGATCACTGCCAAGGCCATCAGAGATATCCATACCGCATGAAAGCGACGAGACAGCATCAGCAACAAAAGCACTGCGAAGAGCAAAACGGACAAACTTGGATCGAGAGTGGACCTTGCCGCCATTAAGCAGATAACGCAGATCTCTTGCACTTTTTCCCAACGAACCGGTATAGGCAATCAGGTCACCTTTTTTAAGACCGTTACGGCGTAAAGGACGATCACTGTGTGAGATAATAGTTATAGAGATGTCAAGTTTGCGGTTAGAGACAGTGTCCCCGCCGATGATCTCCACTCCGTACTCATCTGCTGCTTCTTGAAAGCCGGCATGCAGCTCTTTTAGATCATGTAACGAGTAACTAGAGGGTATCGCGACACTCAGCAGAGCATATTTTGCTTTGGCGTTCATTGCCACTGCATCAGAGATATTGATCAGCATTGATTTATAAGCGATCTGTCTTAGAGTCATCCAACTGCGTCTAAAATGAACATCCTCACAAAAGGCATCATTGCTATAGACATTTTGGCCGACAATAGCACCATCATCACCAATATGGCTTGTATGAGCAGAAAAGAGTTTAATAAAATAACTTTCGACGTTCACATCGCTTCTTTTTTTATTTGTATTTTATCCTATTTTTCAATGTTTACGGATACGATATATAGAGATATAACTTTTTTTTAAGTCCAGATTAACCCCTTTCTCAATAAAATGTTCTTGAACATAAACTAACACCCTGATATAAGGTTCATAATGCAAATCTCAATGTACAAGATTTTTGGCACTATAAAATCTCTTTACACTTTAATACTGTTACTCGCAGCACTCCTCACAGTCACGATCGCAAGTGAATACGCATCTTTTTATAAGTTGGAGAACTTACAAAATGAAAAAGATATCGCAACTGCAGTTTATAACCTGGGTCGAGATGACTTAGACCTTTCAAATATTCAATATCGTGGTAAAAACGCAATGTTACGACATGAGAGTAATGCCCTCTCAGGTTTTTATGAATATGACTATATCAATAAGTTTTCAAAAGCAGGTAATTATCAAAATGAGCTTTCAAAACTTCAATATGCTGTTAATGACTTTAATGTCGCTGCGGGAGACTGGTATACACAAGATCAAATAAGTGAAGAGGAGCTTCAGACACGCAAAGAGCAATTTACAAAGACCTATAATCTCTTGATGACACAGATCAACACGATCACATCACAGAACAACGTTTATGAAGAGAAGCGTTTCCTTGTACAGATGGGTCTCATTGTCGCTCTTCTTCTATTGACCTTGTTTAGTACTTTTTGGGCCTCGCGTCGTCTTGCTCAGATCCAGGGTGATGTTAAGACCTTAAATATGCTTGAGCATGGTGAAGTAACAGAGTTTTCTACATTGGAAGCTGATTCTATCTCTAAACGTATGGGTCGCACGACTAGAATATCTGCAACGAAAAACCCAGCTTATCTTGACAGTGTGACTGGCATCAGCAGTTACAAAGGTTTTATGCATGAGTATGGCGAGAAAAAGAGTCAAAAACTTGGTAACTACACCGCTGTTTGTATCTTTTCCATTGACAGGCTCAATGAGTTGGAGATGCAATATTCACAAGAGTTTTCAGAAGCACTAGTGAAAAAAGTGAGTTTTATGCTCTCCCTTTACCGTCAACACAATGATGTGATCGGTCGCTTAGATCATAATCAATTCGCCATCTTACTTTCTCGTCAAGATAAAACAAGTGCTGTAAATGACTGTGAACTCGTTCGTAAAAGTGTTGAAGAGACATCTTTTAAAACCTCAGACGGTAAAAACCTCACTGTGACGTTAAGCGGTGGTTTTGTTCAAAAGATGTCAACAGAAAACCTGGATGAAGTACTCAAAAAAGCCAACAAAGTACTCTCTAAGTCAATTCAACATGGCGGTAACCGCATTGCGCAGCTTCGCGACAAAAGTACCGCTTTAAAGTAGTAGTTAGAGATAATTGCTACTTATTTTCCCACTCCTTACAAACTGACACACAAATAGCGTCAGTTTGCCCCATCTCTTTTTACCTTTAATATTATTCATGTGATTAAACGCTATAATCGCCCTTTATTATGTACACTCTATTGAAGGACGGTTAATGAGTATTACTATTCATACTTATGATGCAGTAATTGTTGGAGCGGGTCTTGCTGGTAATGCAGCAGCGCGTGAACTACAAAAAGCTGGCAAAAAAGTTGCAGTTATCACAAAACTACATCCACTACGCTCACACTCAGGTGCAGCTCAAGGTGGTATCAATGCCGCATTCAGCGATGAAGACAGTATTGAACTACACGAATTCGACACCGTTAAAGGTTCTGACTATTTGGCAGACCAGGATGCTGTTGAGTTTATGTGTCAACATGCTCCGGAGACAATTCGCTGGGCTGAGCGTATGGGTGCTGTCTTTTCTCGTCAAGAGAACGGTAAGATCGCTCAACGTCCATTTGGCGGACAGTCATCTCCACGTGCTTGTTACGCGAAAGACCGTACAGGTCTTACGCTTCTGCAGACGATCTATGAGCAAGCGTTCCGTGAAGGTGTTGACTTCTGGGACGAGTGGTATGCTGCTGACATCCTTTATGAAGATGGTAAAGCCTACGGTATCGTTGCCTTTAACATTCGTAACATGGAAAAAGTGATCATCAATGCCAAGTCTGTTCTTTTTGCGACAGG
>JAUWLG010000312.1 GCA_030613795.1 Helicobacteraceae bacterium | reverse complement strand
GATCCGGCATTTTGGTTGATGATCAGATCAAAACTGAAAAGCTCTAACTGACTTCGTACACGCCCATCGTACTCACCATAAGGGTAAGCATAATAGTTGGGCTTGTAGCCAAGCTCTTTTTGCATGATGTCAAGACCTTTTTTGGTGTCTTGATAGATAGCCAGGTCACTCAACGAGACTAGATGAGGGTGGCCATATGAGTGAAAACCGATCTCGCCATATTTAGAAGCTTCTTTGATCTGCTCCCAAGACATATAGTCACCGTACTTGTTAACCGTTCCTTGAACATAAACAAAGAGGGTAAAAGGGTAGTTGTACTCTTTAAAAACAGGAAGACCGTTCTCATAGAAACTTTTAAAGCTGTCATCAATGGTAAAGACAACCCATTTGTCACTGATCTCTTCACCTTTTTGCAGGGCTTCATGCAGACGTTTGAGTGAGACAACTTCATAGTTGTTCTTTTTTAGAAACTCAAATTCAGCACGGAGTGTCTCTACAGATGTGTTGGTTGAAGGGTGTTTGGTGTCATTAAAACGGTGAAAGACAAAGAGGTGGGCATCTGCCCAAAGATAGAGGGGTAGCAGCGTAAGTAAAAGAAGCTTACGCATTGCTCTAGTTTGAAGCGTTAGTTTCTACTGCTGGAGCTTCTTGAGTCTCTGCAGGAAGTTGAACTGCTGCTGGTGCAGCGATATCAGTTGTATCAGCAACACTGTCAACAACAGAAGCGCTGCTCTCTTGCGCGTAAAAGTAACCCAGTGTTACGGTGTTAACAACAAATAAAAAACCAAAAAAGAATGTCATCTTAGCTAAGAAGCCGCCTGGACCTTTTGCGCCAAAAACTGATTCATTTGAACCGCTGTATGCGCCAAGACCGATACTTGAACTTTTTTGTAGTAAAACTGCAATCGTAATAATCACTACTAAAACGATTTGAGTTATAAGTAAAATGCCTGTCATTTATAGACCTTATATAAGAATAGTTCGCGAATTATAGCGAAAAAAATTGAAAAGACATTTTGACGCTACTTTTTATCACCGATGCTAGGGTATAATTAGGGCATTAAAGAGCCTGTCAAGGCTTAAATTGGGAATATATGTGAAAAAAGTTGTTTTGTTAGTTGTTATATTACTGTCTTTTACTATAGCACTCTTTTTTTCTCAAAATGAGAAAACGACAGCTTCTGAGATCCCTACAATAACGGTCAGTACCTTTGCTTTGTATGACATCGCGAAACGTGTCGGCGGTAACAGTGTTGATGTTCAGATGGTCATTCCCTTTGGTGTAGAAGTGCACAGTTTTGAGCCGACACCAAAAACGATTATCTCGATTCAAAAAAGTGCACTGTTCTTTTACAGCGGTGCGGACCTGGAACCTTGGATCATTAAGTTGGCACAGGGTGACAACATGCGAGACATGAGTAAATATGTTGACTTGAGAGAAGTGGAAGAAGAGGGTGAAGAGCACGAGGATCACCATCACCATGGAGAGGAAGCGGTTGACCCGCACTATTGGCTGGATATAGGCAATATGAAACTCCTGACGCAGAAGATCGCCCTGGCGTTTGTAAAGATGGATGGGAATAATGAAGCACTGTATGTCAAAAGAGCTGCAACCTATATTGATGAACTCACCAAATTAGACAAAGCCTATCAAAAGAGACTGCAAGATTGTCAAGTAAGAGAAGTGATCCTTCATCATAATATTTTAGGCTATGTAGCTGCTCGGTACGATTTCAGTGTTGAACCATTAACCGGTCTCTCACCAGATGCGTTGGCGGATGCACAGACGATGGCAAGACTCTCTACAACTATTAAAGAGAAAGGGATACAAGTACTTTTCTTTGAAGCTTTTGTCAGTGATAGGTTGATGAAGAATCTGGCCAGAGAAAATGGCATAGAGATCGACTATTTGGAACCTCTGGCCAATATAACGGCATCACAGGCAGAGAGAGGTATGAGTTATGTTGACGGTATGTATATTAACCTCGACAAACTCACCCATGCAATGAGATGTAAATGAGATTTGTCTCTCCGATCTTTGAGGTAAAAAACCTCTTTTTTCAAGCAAATTCTCAAAAGATATTAGACAATATCTCTTTAGCTATTTTACCGGGTGATTATTGTGCGATCATTGGGCCTAACGGGGGCGGTAAGACAACGTTAATCCGTCTACTGCTTGGTCTTGAAAAACCGACGCAAGGCGAGATAAAACTGTTTGGGCAGGCGTTAAGCCGTTTTAAACGCTGGAATAAAATAGGTTATGTACCGCAACGTGCTTCGCAGCTCGACCAAAACTTTCCTGCAACGGTCTTGGAAGTGGTCAAGATGGGTCGTATTGCGAAACAAAGCTTGTTTAAACGAACAACACAAGAAGACAGAGATGCCAGCCAGGAAGCAATGATCAAGATGGACGTTCTTGATATTCAAGAAAAACTCATCGGTGAACTTTCCGGTGGTCAACGCCAGCGTGTTATGATCGCAAGGGCACTGGCATCAAAACCGGAAGTGTTGATCCTGGATGAGCCAAA
>JAUWLG010000295.1 GCA_030613795.1 Helicobacteraceae bacterium | reverse complement strand
CTTTAAGCTTGCCAGCATTGATCTCACTGCGAGAGTAGTACGGAATGACCTTCTTTCCTACTAAACGTCCACGAAACTTACGATTTTCAAGATCTTTATGAAATTCCCCCAGTTCTATTTTCAACATATCTTTAGGTCGTTTGTAAAGTGGGTACGGGTAATCTTTACTTGTATTAAGAGAACCTGTAAACTGCGGTTCATAATACCCTGTCAATATACTCTCTTCATCTTTTTTACTTGACAGTAAAAACGGTTGAAAGTAAGTCTCAAAAAACAGTTTTGCATCATCACTTTTTATTGACTCGGAGCAGAGCCCTTTGAGAGCAGAAGGTAGTTTCACCGTCTCACATTCGTCTCGAAACAGACTGAGTGCTCTGATATGATCTTCCCTACTCCAGGCTTCAATATCACCAAATGAGACAAAATGCCCTTTAGAGCTGCTTTTATTGTCTAACTCTATTGTCTGAACTCTCTCTTCACACGCCGTTAGCAATAAGACAATGACCATAAAAACGATATTTTTTATAAAAACTCTTAACACAACTGCACCTATACATTATTTAATTACTATTTCTACATATCAAATGGTATAATTCCAAAAATTATTTTTACCGATTATCAAAAAAGGTTACCCATTGGAAGATCTAAGTTATTATGAAATATTAGAAGTCTCGCAAAACGCGGACAAAACAACTATTAAAAAAGCGTACCGCAAACTGGCTAAAAAGTGGCACCCAGACCGTAACCCTGGTGACGCAGAGGCAGAGAAAAACTTCAAGCACTGTAATGAAGCATACCAGGTCTTAAGTGATGAGCAGCAGCGTTCTATTTACGACCGCTACGGTAAAGAAGGTCTACAAAACGGCGGCGGTAGACGCAGCTCTGGCGGTTTTGGCGGCGGTTTCGATGACCTCGGCAGTATGTTCGAAGAGATGTTTGGTTGTGGCGGTGGACGCAGTCGTTCACGCGGTCCACAAGAGAAGTACCCACTTGACATGGCGGTAGAGATCCGTCTGAGCTTTAAAGAAGCAGTATTTGGCTGTGACAAAGAGATCGACTTTACGTACAAAGACTCGTGTGGTACTTGTAAAGGCACGGGTGCTAAAGACGGTAAAGTCAAAACCTGTAACCAGTGTGGCGGTAAAGGTCAGGTCTACGTACGTCAAGGTTTTATGACCTTCTCTCAAACCTGTCCGGTCTGTCACGGCGAAGGCACTATGCCGGGTGCGAAATGTCCTGACTGTAAAGGTCAAGGTTTTGAAAATGTTAAAGAGTCGGTTACTGTAAAAGTACCCGCCGGTGTTGACACAGAAAACCGCCTTAGAGTCTCTGGCAAAGGTAACATCGGTAAAAGCGGTGCCCGCGGCGATCTCTATGTAACATTCATCGTTGAAGAGGACAAAACATTTATCCGTAACGGCAATGATGTCTACATCGAAGTACCGGTCTTCTTTACACAAGCCGTATTGGGTGAGAACATCATCATACCATCATTGACAGGTGACTTAGAGCTTAAACTAAACATCGGTACACGTGACAAGCAGCACTTTACATTCCGTGGCGAGGGCATCGAAGATGTCCATGGCCATGGTAAAGGTAATCTCATCGCACAAGTCAACATCACCTACCCTAAAAAGCTAAGTGACGACCAATATGACCTACTAGACCAACTCCAAGAAAGTTTTGGCGTAGAGTCTAAACCACACGAGTCTCTTTTTGAGTCTGCTTTTGATCGTGTTAAGGGTTGGTTTAAATAATCTCAGGCTTCCTGATAACTTAGCATCTCCTTCCCATCATCTTTGATGGGAGTCAAGAAACTCTTCCCTTAATAATATTAATTTGTCGCTTTCATCACTTCAAAAGCGTCCAGAGGCTCTTCAAAGGCTATGAATAGGACACATGGATCACCTTTTTCACAATACGCAGTATGTGGTCTTTTAGAAGGTCCATAAGCATACGTTCCTACCTCTAGTGTTTCTGACTTCTGATTATCATAAGTCACTATCATCTTCCCAGACACAAGAACCATTCGTTCTGCTGAAGTGTGCCAATGGTGAGGAATGGCAAAATCACTTGGTACTTTAAACAAAATATCCAAATTATTTTTTGCAGGGTCACCATGCAGTACAGAGATCTCACATCCCTCGCCTATAAATGCCGGACAAGGTCCCCATTGGAGTGATTTGTCATCATGGTTAAAAGCTAAGGCCGGTTCATCAGCTTGTACAGCCGAAAGCATAGATACTAGAGCAAAAGCTAAAACAGAGAGAGTCGATTTTTTAGATAATTTGATCATCTTGTTCTCCTTATGTGTTTTGTGATATTAAATATCATTGAAAAATAGTATCATTAAGTCATTCCATAAAAAAAGAGCAAAATTTCGTAAAAGTATACATTTAGTCGGATTATAAGTATTAACAGTGCAAATATATGCAATATTATGTCCATAAAGGTTTAGTAATGAGTAAAGAACTTCCACTTTTCACCATAGAACAGACCATCAATACCTACAAATATCTATTTAAACCAAACCCTGAGTTTGGAATGGATTGTTATATAGACAACTTTGAAAGCAAGGATATTGTTTTACTCGATGACATAAAAGGAGGCACTCAAGGCATCCCAATTCATTTTAGTTATTATGCTCTTTTTTTACGTTTAGAGGGAGAGACAACACGCACGATCAATCAGTTCAGTTATGTCAT
>JAUWLG010000188.1 GCA_030613795.1 Helicobacteraceae bacterium | reverse complement strand
TCGCCCGAAGCCGCCATTAGCAGTTCATGGTAATCGAGAGAGATATATTTTAAGATCAAGTCATCGACTTTCGGATGGGCAGACTTGATAAAGCCTTCAGAGTTGCCGGTACAGTCAGCCAGTTCCAGCCAGATGATAGGGATCTTGTTCAGCTGCTCGACCCCCTTGTTGACCAGAGGCTCATAATCAGGATGCAGCCGCATATTGGCAGTGATCATCGAGACCCATCGGTTATACTCTTTATTCATATCGAAGGCGTTGATCGCCTCATCGAGGTTCTCCCCGTCGATCATGTTTTTCGGATGCAAAGTGTTGAACTTCTCTATGCGGCGCTGGATCTTCGCCAGCTCCTCGGCTTGAGCCGCTGCTTCGCGCTCTGCCTTGAGGCGTGCCGCCTCCAGAGAGTCGACCGGCGTATCTGCGATAAGCTGTGCCACATCTTTCTTACAGCGGCCGCAGACCCGGCCTGACTCGCTGAACGGTTTAAGATTGGCAAAACTTTCAATGCAGTTCTCTTTGATGATCTCGACAAGGTCCTGCTCGTAACCGCCGGCGCAGCTGCAGATGAGCTTGCCCCGTTCGCTGATAAGGCGGTTGGAGTAAAAATAGGAGGCGTCGATTTTTTCATCTGTTACCATAAGGTGTTTAAGAACCAGTAGATCAATATTGGTGTTGATACCTATGAAACGGACCAGGCGGTCGTCGTTAGTGATGTAGTGGTCGATACGACTCTCTTTTTTCGACGTAATGACGATCTCTTCGTTGTTCTCATCTTTAGGGTCGTAACGGGTCGATGTCACGTCGGCAAGCAGAAAGCTGCCGACTTTGAGCCCGTCAATGGTCACAAGATCTTTGAAACCCTCACCCTTCTCTCCAAGTATCGCAGCAACAGCGGCGTCCGCCTCCAGAGTACACTCTTTCACCCGCCCGGCAATATAGCCGTCGGGTAGCTGTGCCACTTCGCCGACGGCATAGATGGACGCATCGGAGCTTTGCATATGTTCATCGACAAGAATTCCCTTGTCCACGTCAACAACCTCTTTGGCAAGATCGGCACTCGGACTGATCCCCCCCCCGAAGATGACAAACAGGTTCTCTATGGTGCGCGACTTCAGGACGATCTTCGTGATCTCATCGCCCTCAGAGACCTTGTCGATGATCTCCTCTTCAAGCAGTATCTCGACACGGGGATCAGCCTCTTCATAAATGCGTTTCATCATCGCCACCGAAGCCGGTGTCATCGCCTCGTTGTACAGGTGCGTACCGCGCGACACAAGGTAGATCTTTTCAGGTCCATCAAGCATGCACAAGGTGTCCAGAAGCTCGAGTCCGATGGGCCCGGCACCCATCATCACGACGTTTTTGCCTTTGACACGCTCTGCGATACACTCACTGTCTTTGGCACTTCTGAACGTTGCTGCGTTTTTTACCCCTTCGATGCTGAAAAGCGTGCGCGGTTTCGAGCCGGTAGCAATGACAAGGATGTCGTAGGCGAAGGTTGACGTTTTTGTGTAGATGCGTTTGGCACTTTTATCGATCTGCACCACTTCGGCATCGAGTTCAAGTTTGACATCGGACGGCAATTCCAATGCGATCTCTTCGATACTCTGCGTGCCGGTGATCAAGGAGCAGAGGTGGATCCTGTCGTAAGGCGGGTAGACCTCTTTGGAGACGATCAGTACCTCATGCTCGGGAGACTGCTCTTTCAACAGATTTGCCATATAGGCCGCGACAATACCGCCACCGACTATCACTACGCGCATGTGAGCACCCCTTTGAACATTTATATAACTATTATACATAAAATAATGCATTTTATATCATATGAAACAAAACATCTTTACACAATCCTTGCGCACTATGTACACTCAACAAAATTTGTATAATTTTAAGCCAAAGGTACATAAGATTGTGACGATAAGCAGCTATGATTTCGGACACAATTCAACTGCAGAGGAGTTAAGGTGGCGTACGATGTAACATGGGGAAAAAACAGAAGTGTGTTTACCTTTCACGATGAAATAGACATTGAAGAAGTGAACGAGGCTAATGGTGTTCTGCATGGAAGCAAGATCTATCAAAACTATCACTGTTCGGTTTGGGATTTTCTTAACTGCGATACTTCAAAAATAAAGCTAAATGAAGTCAAAGAGCCTGCCTACGTCGGCAAGGCTGCGACACTCTCTGTGAAACATGTGAAGAAGGCGCTTGTTGCCAAAGACGACTATACGCTCGAGCTGTGTCATGAGTTTGCTGCCCTATTCAAAATGCTGGAGGCATCTGCAGAAGTCCGCATCTTTGACTCTCTGGACGCTGCCCAGCAGTGGTGCCACCCCGAAGAAAAGTAATCAACAAGTCCACTTCTGCCTGTAGTCATACAAACATCATTATGTATGACTAGACTTTAGAGGTGCCCTTTAGACTGTATTAGATAAAACACCTTTTCATCATCCCCTCCCATACCGGAACACCTTGTCCAAACAACTGTACATTTAAGCCTCAAAGGTATAAGATATACGATAGTAAGTCGTTAGGTCTTGCAGGTGAGCTGCACCTAAAATGACCCTGTCAAAGTAATCATGGAGGAGACTCATATGAGAGCAGTTATATGGACAAAGTACGGAGCACCTGACGTTCTTAAGCTTGGAGAGGTCGAAAAACCGACGCCCGAGGAGAACGAAGTACTGATAAAAGTACATGCGACGACAGTCAACAGAACAGACTGCGCGACCATTAGAGCAAAACCGTTTTTTATGCGCCTAGTCACAGGACTTCTCAAACCAAAAAAAGAGATCCCCGGAACAGAGTTTGCCGGAGAGGTCGAAGCGGGCGGTAAAAGCGTATCGTCGCTAAAAACAGGTGACAGAGTCTGCGGGTTTGACGACGAAGGCTCGGGAGCGCATGCCCAGTTCATGACCATACAAGAAGACAACGTCATAACCATACCGGACAACACCTCGTATACGCAGGCGGCAGCGAGTTTTGAAGGTGCGCATTATGCCTATAACTTTATCAACAAAGTGGCTCTTGAAAAAGGGCAGCACATTCTCGTTAACGGCGCAACAGGCGCTATCGGTTCGGCTGCCGTTCAGCTTCTAAAACATTTTGGTGTCAATGTCACTGCGGTGTGCGCCACAAAAAACATCGAGCTGGTCAAATCACTGGGCGCCAACAGAGTCATCGACTACACCAAAGTGGACTTTACAAAAGACGCACAAAAGTATGACCTTGTTTTTGACACCGTCGGCAAAAGTTCATTTTTTAAGTGCAGACATCTACTGCTGCCGGGAGGGGTCTACATCTCCTCAGACTTAGGCTATATGGCTCAAAACATCTTCTTACCTCTTATAACACCGATCATAAAACCGATGCTTGACAACAAAACAACCATATTTCCAATGCCTACAGACATTAGAAAAAGTCTGCTGTTGATCAAAAAGCTCATAGAAGATGGTCAATTCAAAGCGGTGATAGACAGAGAGCTTCCGCTGGAACAGATAGTCGAGGCCTACAGGTATGTCGAAAAAGGACATAAAACAGGCAATGTCGTCATCACTGTGGAGCATAGCAACAAATAAAAAGAAGATAGAAAATGTATACAGACAAAATGACAAACCGTATCGCCGATACATCAGCGAAGTCATCATTGGTTTCATATACGAGACAGGCCGGACTGTACTATGATTGCTCCTTTATGTTAGCATATAACAAAGGTCAAAGATGAAGATCACACATTATTTGTATAACACCTTTATAATTGAGTCTGGCGATAAGAAAATCGCTATTGATCCCGGTGCACTGTTTTTTTATTTTTTTAGACTTACAACATTAATTCCAAAATCTGAATGGAAAAGCATTACGCATATCTTTGTGACCCATGGTGACCCTGATCATTACTGGCATGCAGACAGGGTCGCAAAAGCCTCTAATGCCCAGGTTATCTGCAACAAAACCATGGTCAGGGAGGTCAACGGTAAAGCCTTGATGC
>JAUWLG010000037.1 GCA_030613795.1 Helicobacteraceae bacterium | reverse complement strand
ACGCTGTTTTTTACAGCTATAGGCTGGGGAATCACGCAGGTCAAGGTGGACTCAAACACGGTGCGTTATTTTAAAGAGGATGTCCCTTTCCGTACTACAGTTGAGTTTATGCAAGAGAATCTGACCGGTCCGATGTCTTATGAGATCGTTGTCGACTCAGGCGAGAAAGATGGCATCAAGTCACCGGAGTTTATGAAAACTGTTGAGCGTTTCTATGGTGAGTTTCATGCAGCGTATCCTGATGTCCGTCACATTGCTTCGTTAGTCGATGTGGTCAAGACCTTTAACGAGGTGATGAACGGCTCCAAAACGATTCCGGATGACAAAAATCTTATAGCCCAGTATCTGCTTCTCTACTCGCTTTCGCTTCCACAAGGAATGGAGATCAATGACCGTATGGATGTCGATGAGCAACTGCTTCGTGTCACAGCTCTGGTCAATGTGGTTGACACCTCACTTGACCTGGAGATGATAGAGTGGGCTGAGAACTGGTGGACAGAGACCCCGTACAGCGCGGTCCTCAACGGTCAAACCGTCATGTTCGCCCATATGCAGTATGATGTTACCGATACCCTGATAAACTCGATTGCATTAGCGATCACAGTGGTCTCGATCATGATGATGTTGATCTTTAGAAATCTGAGAATGATCCCGCTCTTTATCATTCCAAACATCCTGCCGATCACTCTGGTTGTCGGTGTGATGGGCTGGCTCGGTATGACCATTGACATCGGTGTCGCTATCTCCGGTGCCATCATCATCGGGGTGGCGGTGGATGACACCATCCACTTCCTGGTCAAATACCGTGAAGCACGTCGAAGAGGTGAGACGCTTGAAGAGTCCTTAGCGTATGTCATGCAGTACGCCGGAAGCGCCATCATCTTTACGACATTGATCTTAAGCATTGCCTTTATGATCTTTGTTTTCAGCCAGTTTTTGCCAAATGTCCACTTTGGTATTGTGACGGCGATCGCATTGGTCATTGCGGTTTTGGTAGACCTGCTGATGTTGCCGGCGGTACTGAGCAAGTTTGATGCTGGCAAAAAAAGTTTATTAGTAAACTAAAAGTTCCAGCTTCGGCGCATCTTGCACATAAGGAGCTAAAGCTCTATACAGGGTGGCACTAAATGCCACATCGTAAAAGTTTGCCTCTCCGCGTACCGATGTACGCTATCGGACAAACATTTTGCACAATCTACACCAAATCTGCAACTTTTATAAGTTCAGTTTTGCGTAAGATGAGCTTCGCCACCTTTTTATAATTATTTCCCATTTCCCATTTCCCATTTCCCATTTCCCATTTCCCATTTCCCATTTCCCATTTCCACGAAGCAACTTATGTTACAATCATTACTAACTGAAATAGTATGGACAGGTGATGGAATTCTTTCAAAAAATATTTAAAGCGTTGAACTCAGCCCAGCACCCTTGGCAGGTTACTTTGTCAATTGCTCTGGGCATGGTTGCGGGCTTGACTCCGCTGAGTGGAACGCAGACACTGCTCATTCTTTTTATTGTCTTTCTACTCAACATCCATATCGGACTATTTTTTGCTGCTTCTGCGCTGTTCGCCGGTGTCGCATACTTATTTGATCCTCTGATGGAGCAGTTTGGTTATGCGCTGTTGACTAATGAGGGAGTGAAAGAGCTTTACACCGCATGGTATAACAACGGCGTGATGCGCCTAAGCCACTTCAACAACACCTTGATGATGGGTGCAACAGTGATCAGTCTGATGTTGGCTGTTCCTCTCTTCTTTATTTTGAACTTTATTATCTCTCTTTATCGTGACAAGATAGCTGCTTATCTAAATGCAAACAAATGGTTTTCACGACTGGGCATTTTCAAAGTCAAAGATAAAAAAGAGCCGGTCTTTCGCTGGTGGGGTGCCGGTCTTTATGTGGTTGTTGTCGGCGGCGTGGCGGGACTGCTCCTCTTGGTGATCGATCCGTTATTAAAGTGGGGGATCGAAAAAGGTGCTTCGAAAGCCTTGAAAAAAGATGTTCGTGTCGGTTCTGTGGATACCCAACTCTTTAAAGGTTATGTCGGGATCAACCGGGTTGAGGTGGCAAGTGACAAAGAGAACATCGACACGGTCTCAATCGAGAATATATCGTTTGACCTAAATATGAACTCACTCTTACTTTCAAAGACCCATATCGAAAACATGCAGCTTAAAGGCATAGGGTTTGATACTCCTGCAACTATGAAAAAGGCGTATGGCAAAGCGGCGTATAAAGAGCAGGTTGCTGCAGAGAAAAAAGCGCAAGAAGCTGAGGCAAAAAGCAGTATGGAGATACCTTCTATCGATCTTCCAACACCAAGAGAGCTGTTGGCAAAATCCGATCTAAAGTCCCAAAGACTTTATGAAGAGGCTAAAGTAGAACTAGAGACATTGGAAGCGAAATGGAAAAAGATCCAAAAAGAGCAGCTCTCCAAAGAGGTGTTGGAGCAGTATAAAAAAGATCTCAAGCAGATGCAGGCGGATGCCAAGTCCAAAGATGCCAAGAAACTGCTGGCGCTTACTAAACAGGTCAAAGATTATAAGAAAAAACTAGAGGCACAAAAGAAGGCACTACAAACGCTGAAAAAAGAGTATCTGACTGATCAGAAAAGGTTAAAAACGCTTTTGGCAGCGGTTAAAAGTGCACCGCAAGAGGACTATGCCAAACTACGTTCGACTTACAGTCTGGACAGCAGCGGCGGGATCAACCTCTTTGGTCTGCTCTTTAGTCAGAAGATCGCAGGCTACCTCCATCAGGCACGCGGTTATTATGCACAAGTCGAGCCCTATCTGCAAAGTGATGAGGTTGCACCTGAGGAGATCCCTCCACGTGGCAAAGGCCGTTGGGTCAGATTTGCAGAGCATGTACCAAGTCCTGACCTCTGGATAGCTTGTACAGCTCTAAGCGGTGAGCGAAATGCTCAGACCTTTGAAGGGGTGATCAAAGATATCTCTGACAACCAAAAAGTGCTTGGCCGTGCGCTGACATTCTCTGTCAAAAGTGATGGGCCTCTAGTACGTGGTCTGAAGTTAGATGGAGAAGATAACCGTTTGGGTGAAGAGGTGGTTGATACACTTTCCTTTAGCGCTCAAACGATAGAGATGGAACGTCTTGACCTTAAAAAGATGAAAATAGACAACAGTAAGATAGGCTTTAACGGTCATATGACCTTACAAGGCGGTACAGAGCTTGCCGGTTCATCGAAAGTTGCCTTTAGAGAGTCAGAGATCTCCCTTGAGGGTGTAAATGGAAAAGGCGCAGAAATAATGAATGACATCTTGAAAGAGATCCATGAGTTTGGTGCCAATATTGCTGTTGATGGAAACTGGAAGGCCCCATCAGTCAAGGTAAGCTCTGACATAGACAAGCTACTCTCCAAAGCCTTTAAAAAAGTGATGGCGAAAGAGATCATCAAGTACGAAAAAGAGTTGAAAGTCCTTTTGGATGAACAGCTAAAAGAGCAGTTGGACGAACTTGGTGGGATGACTAGCGGTTTTGTCGATACTGAGAAGCTGATCGATCAGGAGAGTCTCTCTTTGGATGCCTTAGAGAACAAAGCGAAAGAGCTGTTAGATAGTAAAAGCAGTCAAAAAGTGGTCGAAGACAAGGCTAAAGATTACTTGAAAGACGAAAAGACCGAGGAGAAACTCAAAAAACTGTTTAAGTTTTAAAATGAGAACACGGTCTTTGTTGATGAAGAGTTATTTGGGTATTTGAGCTCAACTGACGACACTTTTTCCTTTTTACGCCGCAAAAAAGGAAACGAAAAACCTCTCGTGACGGCTTCAAGCCCGATAGCTATCGGGTTCCAAACTTCCATAGAATTTATTCCTAAAAATGACAAACTCGCTACGCTTCAAACAATGCCATTTTTTTAACGAAATAAATTCTACTACAGTTCGCTTTGCAGATGCCACGAAAAGCGCCAAGCGGTAACGCATTGATTAATGTAAAAGCTGGCGCTTTTATCCCTATTCTAATTTTCCTGAGACAGTTAGTGCTGGAGTCGTAAAAAGTAAGAGTGATGACAATTATTGCTTTAGAGATTGAAAATTAACGTCATAACAACAGCGTCTCTTTCTTTTTCCTCAAGATTTGCTTTCTGGCAAGGCAGAAAGAAAAAGTTGAATCTATGACTATTCAAACTGCATGCAAATAATTTATTTCAATCTAATTAATGATGCCGAGTTCTAAAATACTGCGTTAACGGTTTTTGAGGACATGCCAAAGCGAACGCACATTTGCACGAGGTTTTTCTAAGACAAAAGTGATGATAAGACTCTCTACCGCTTCGAGTATGAGCACATAAACAGCGATATGAAACACTAGATTGCTTTTTGTAAAGAGGAGGATGACAAGTCCTGCACTCATGACAAGCGCTGCGACCTTAGTGACCCAGGTGTGGTAGGCCACCATCTGACCAAACTTGATACGGGCGATAATGCCCGGCAGTAGAAAAAGAGTGATGGCAGCAGTGATATAGAGCGCCTCCTCATGAATGATCTCAGGCCAGAGCCACCATGTCGCAAACGGGACACTCATGTAGGTCACATAGTCCCCGATGCTGTCAAGTTTAGAGCCGATCTTGGTGCATTGATGCAACTTTCGGGCGATGTAGCCGTCAAGCACATCCGAGATAAGCATGAGGCTAAAAAATATAAAAAAAAGGTTCTCACTCCCATAGTAGCTGGCCACAAGCAAAAAAGGTGCCATCGCTATTCGAGAGAGACTGAGAACATTCGGGATCGTCATTTTTATCTTCATACCTCTATATTACTGCAATTTCTCTCGCTAACATATAAATAGACTTTATCCTTAATGCTCTTTTTCTTGTCATTCCCGTGTAGACGGGTGAATTTAGGAGTATTGCAGTCATTGGAGGAAAGGGACACCTTGACTCTGTTTCCCGAGAGGTATATAATAGAGATAGAGGGTAAAGATATGAAACAAATATATTTAGAGATTGCAAAAGTGGCCATAGAAGATACATTCTATAACAGACACACTATCGATAAAGAGAAAATTTTGAACGCTTACCCGGAGTTGGGCCAAAGCGGGGCAACCTTTGTCACCTTGAATCTGTATGGAGGGTTGCGCGGCTGCATCGGTTCTCTAGTGGCACATCGACCGCTTATCGATGACCTGATCGATAACGCCCGGTCGGCCGCTTTCAGAGACCCGAGGTTTCTGCCTTTGAGTCTAACTGAGTTTGAAGAGGTTGAGATCGAGGTCTCGCTGCTGAGTGAGCCAAAACCTTTAGAGTATAGCTCGACAGCCGATCTTAAAACAAAAGTACAAGCCGGGGTTGATGGAGTGGTTTTGAGCCTAAACGGACGAAGGGCGACCTTCTTGCCGCAGGTGTGGGATGAGCTGACGACCTTTGAGCTCTTCTTCAGCCATCTCTGTCAAAAAGCGGGCCTTGGCAGTAACTGTCTCGAAGAGCATCCGGAGATCGAGATATACCAAGTCGAGAAGGTGAAGTGATGCAGCTCTTCAAGGAGGTATAAGATGAGTACTAGAGAGAATGCAGTCGCCGGGACATTTTATCCGGCATCGTGCAGTGACATAGAGCGTTATATAGAGCGTTTTAACGGTGTGTTGGATGAGAACGATTTTAACATTGACGCCATCAAGGTGACACCTAGTGCCGTTATCGTTCCGCATGCAGGGTATATCTATAGCGGTTTCACCGCCAATATTGCCTTCAAAACTGCGGCAGAAAAGAGAGAGAACATCAAGCGTGTTGTAGTGATCGGTCCAAGCCATCGCGTCTACATCAACGGTGCCTCCATTGCACTTTACGGTCAGTACACTTCACCATGCGGTGAGATGAAGATGGATCTTGCTCTCAGCAATGAACTGAACGACACGTTCGACTTTTTACACTTTGCACCCGAAGCCCACAATGAACACTCAACCGAGGTGCAGATCCCTTTTGTTCAGCACTACTTCCCTGACGCTGAGGTTGTCGAGATCGTCTATGGGGACCTGGATTACAGAGAGCTTTCCAAGCTCATCGACAAGGTGCTCGAAGAGAGTGAGACTTTAGTCGTTATCAGTACTGACCTTAGCCACTTTTATACCAAACAAAAAGCGCAAGGACTGGATTCGCTCTGTATTGACGGAATGGCCGAACTCAACATCGCGGCGCTCGAGAGCGGCTGTGAAGCCTGCGGGATGATCGGCGTCAAAGCGGTGATAACTTCTGCCCAAAAAGCCGGTTTGCAAAGCCAGGTACTTGACTATCGAACCAGCGCCGAGGCCAGTGGTGATGAACAGAGTGTCGTCGGTTATGTCTCCTGTTTGATAGGTTGAAAAAATTATTCAATCTTTAAATCAAGAATAGGACATCATCAACAGATTTAAAGGATTATATTGAATTTGTTTTGTTCTTAATCTATGAAAATCTCTGTAATCTGCTGACAAAAAAGCCTTCATCTGATAAGGTTAACATTACCACCTTTTAAAATCAAAGTTGTATAATACGCTCAAATAAATTCAGTGCATTTTTGAGACTCGTTTTTGGATTTCAGAAGTGTTCTCAAAGGAAATAATATGAGTATAGATAAAGGCTTAATGGAACGTAGTGGCGGTGTGTGTGAGCTATGTAGTTCAAACGAAAACTTGAGTGCGTTTGCAGTAGCCCCTAAAGATGATGAGATCCTTGTCTGTGGTACTTGTAGTGAGCAGTTAAACGATTCAAGTAAAGTCGATGCAAACCACTGGCGTTGTCTTAATGACAGTATGTGGTCAGTTGAGCCTGCTGTTCAAGTTGTTGTGTACAGAATGTTAAATGCATTAAAAAGTGAAGGTTGGCCACAAGACCTGCTCGACACGATGTATATGGAAGACGATGTCCGTGCATGGGCAGAAGAAGGTGCTGAAGATGCGGCTGAGGACAAAGAACCGACACGTGACAGCAACGGTACTATCCTTGAAGGCGGTGACGCTGTGACGATCATCAAAGACCTTGAGGTTAAAGGTGCCGGTTTTACGGCTAAACGTGGAACTGTTGTTAAAAACATCTCACTGACTGACAACCCGGAACAGATCGAAGGCCGTGTCAACGGTACCCGCATCGTTCTTCTCTCAAAATTCCTCAAAAAATCATAATGCAAAGGTTGCTTCGCAGCCACACCTTACGAAAAAGTTCTTATAAACGTTTATCGAAATAGTCCGCCATATGCTCCAGCGTATCTACCGTGCCATAGTCAGCCTCGGGAACCTCGACCCCCAATTGTACTTTCAATGCAGTGAGTATTTGTAAAAAGTCGAATGAGTCGATCTCAAGAGAGCGTTGGATGTTTTCATTCGGCACGATCTCATTTTCTTCGATATCCGGGGCGACCTCCAGGATCTGTTCGATGATGGTGTGTTTGATCTGTTCTATGGTCATAGTAGTTCCTCCGGTTGTTGTAAAAAGTCGTTCAGTTTCTCTAAGAAGAGTGCTCCTGTACGGCCGTCGGTGGCGCGGTGGTCACCGGCAAGGGTGGCCTGCATGACCTTTCGTACTGACAACGAGTCGCCTTCGGCCCAAGGGGTGTCAGTGATGCGGCCAAGGCCCACGATCGCGACCTGCGGAGGGTAGATAACGCCGTAGACGCGTTCCACGCCCAGATCACCAAGGTTGGTGATGCTGATGGTCTGCTGCGTCATCTCAGAGCCGCGCAGTTTGCCGGAACGGGTACGGGTGATCAGATCGCTTAGTGCCTGCATGGTCCCTTCAAGACCCATCTTCTGCGCATTCAGCAGTGCCGGAGTGATCAGCCCTCCCTTACGAAGTGCAATGGCGATGCCGGGATTGATCGCCTTGCTTACCTGATGGCTCTCCTCTTGCCAGAAGCCATTGAGCTGAGGAACTTCCTCAAGCGCCTTCACAACGGCACGGATCAGCAGGGCGGCAGGCAAAATACGCTCTTGGATGCTGCGTTTGGCGTTGAGTGCTGTGAGCCACTCAAGTGCCGGCGTCATGTTGATCGACGCGGAGAGGTAATAGTGGGGGATCTCGGCATTGGAGCGGCTCATGGCTCTGGCAATAGCTTGGCGCATACCGTCTGAAGCCGGGGTTTTGTGTACAGTTGCCGCAGCCTCTACTTCGCTGAGCTGTATCGTTTGGCCGGCTTCAGAGGCAAGTTCGGTGAGGTCAATCCCCAGCTCTCTGGCTTTTTTTCGTGCTGCCGGCGAGGCTTTGACTCTCTCTTCAGAGACCGCCTCTTCGGGCTCTGTTGCAGTGGGTTGGATAGAAGGTGCGGGTTCTGCTTCCAGCTCTATAGGCTCCACTGTTGTCTTTGGCTCTGAAGACTCCTCTGTAGATTCAGGGGCCGTTGAAACTGTCTCTTGTGGGATGTTATCCTCGGAGCGTATCATAGCCAGCGGCGTGCCTACGGCACACTCTGTCTCCTCTTCGACAAGGATCTTCTCTACGATGCCCTCTTCGAAGACCTCGATCTCGATGACCCCTTTGCTCGTCTCTACTTCGGCGATCACCTGCCCCTTTTCAACATGATCACCCTCTTTGACGAGCCACTCCATCAAAACAGCCGACTCCATATCGGCGCCCAAACTGGGCATTTTAAACTCACTCATGCTTCCTCCATCAGTTGCTTCGCCATAGCGACGATCTTGTCGGGCTGCGGAATAGCGGTGTCCTCAAGATGCTTGGCGTAGGGAAGAGGTACTTCGGCGCTGCAGACCCTGCCCATAGGGGCGTCAAGTTCGAAAAAGGCCTGCTCGTTGATGCGTGCCATGATCTCGGCGGAGATACTGCCCGACTTCCACCCTTCATCGATGATCATGACCCTGTGGGTCTTCTTGACGGAGGCCATAATAGCCGCATCATCAAGCGGCCGCAGAGATCGTAGGTCGATCACTTCCGCGTCAATGCCCTCGGCTGAAAGGGTCTCAGCCGCCTCAAGTGCTTTGAAGAGGTTGATCCCGTAGGCCAGGATCGTCAGATCTTTGCCTGAACGGTGTGTTTTGGCTTTTCCGATAGGCAGCGGTGCGGCTGTACTGTCGAGCGTTCCCTTGGTATTATAGAGGAGAGAATTTTCGAAGATCAGTACCGGATCAGGATCGGCCAGCGCCAGTGCTACCATGTCGTAGGCATCCTGCACGGTTGCAGGTGTGAGGACCTTGAGTCCGGGAATATGGGCATACCACCCCTCCAGGCTGTGCGAATGCTGGGCGGCCAGCTGCTTGCCGCCGCCGGTGGCCATGCGTATGACGAGAGGGACATTGAACTGGCCGCCCGACATATGCAGCAGGGTGGCGGCGTTGTTCATGATCTGGTCGAGCGCCAGCAGGCTGAAGTTGACGGTCATGATCTCCACAAT
>JAUWLG010000147.1 GCA_030613795.1 Helicobacteraceae bacterium | reverse complement strand
ATCGCCGACAAGGTGACCGTAGGTATCATTGACATTTTTAAAGTGGTCGATGTCCAGGATAATAAAACCAAAGGTCTCATTTTCGATGAGCATCAGATGATCCAGACTCTCTTCCATGTAGGCGCGGTTATAAGCTGAAGTGAGGCTATCGGTGATGACACGCCGCTCAAGTGTTTTTTGGGTCTGTTGCAGCTCAGTAGTGTAGGCCAGTGTCTTAGTGATGTCCTGAGCGACCAGGTAGTACTGTTTGATCTCAGGCAGATAGCCCATGGTAAGATCGATATCGAGGGCTTTGCCGCTACGCGTTTGTGACCTGATATGCATCTTCTCGATCTTCTCACCCCGTTTTGCTGTGTTTAGAAGCAGTTGTACCGACTCATCACCATCAACAAGCAGACGGATACCGAGATGTTTCATATAGTCTTCATTATATTCAAACATCTCGGTCAAGGCACGGTTGAGATAGATCATGTCACCTTTATCATCGAGAAGGGCAATACCGTTAATAGCGATGTCAAAAGTGACCTTAAACTGCTCACTCAGATGCTCAAGTGCTGTTTTTGTCTCATTAAGATGCTCTTGGACACTCATAAGCTCCTCTCTCAGCGCTTCACTTTTAGTGACATCAACAAGCGTCAAGATATAACCTTTAAACGGTTCAGGCAGAGCGCTCAAGGTGTAGTTGATCTCCAAGAGTTGACCGTTGGCACGGGTGAGATAGGAGGTAAAGGTGCTTCTGGCATCCTCTTTAAGGGTTTGATGGATGTGGTGTCTGATCTGAATAGCGCTCTCATTAGGCAGCAGTTTCTCATACCACTTCTGAGAGGCAAGCTGTTTTTTGGAGTAGCCTAACAGTGTCTGCGCACTCTGGTTAAGCTCGACGATCGTGCCTTTGGCATTGATAAAAAGTGTAGGTACATCGCTATAGTCAAAAAGCGCACTGTTTTTCAGGCTCTCTTCTTGGAGTCTTTTCAGATAGGCTACTAAAGCGATGATAAGGGTCAAAAAAAGGACAAAGAGGGTAGCACTCATAAAGATCGTGCCAAAGTCCCCCGCAAGTAAAAGAGTGGAGGGTAAGAGAAGGAAGAGTAAAATTAGTTTTTTCAAAAGCTTCTCTTTCTAGGTGTTAAACGATAACGGCTTCTCGTTCGCCTTCAGTGATCTCACCGATCTCATAAGCTTCTGAGTTCTCAAGAATGGTCGCAGCATCTTCAGGGCGTACTACAAGTACCATACCGACACCCATGTTGAAGGCTCTGAACATCTCTTCACGAGCAACATGTTGGCCGATAAGATCGAAGATAGGCAGAACACGGATGCTCTCATCTTTGATCACTGCGCGTAGACCTTCCGGAAGAACACGTGGAAGGTTTTCAACCAGACCGCCCCCTGTGATGTGTGCCATCGCCTGGATCTGCGGCTTGAATTTTTTGTATGTTTTAACATAGATATTTGTCGGTGTTAAAAGTGTCTCAATAAGCGGTTTACCGTTAAAATCTTCATTGAAGTCGAGGTTCATCTTCTCAAAAAGTACCTTACGTGCCAAAGAGAATCCGTTAGAGTGAAGACCAGAACTTGGAAGTGCCAAAAGTTTATCACCTGCACGAACATTACTGACAGTGTCTAGCTCAGACTTCTCTGCAACACCTACCGCGAAACCGGCCAGGTCATAATCGTCTTCGCTGTACATACCCGGCATCTCAGCCGTCTCACCACCGATAAGGGCACATTCAGACTGACGACAACCTTCAGCAATTCCCGAGACAACAGCTGTTGCGACGTCGACATCTAGTTTACCTGTTGCATAGTAGTCAAGGAAGAATGACGGTGTTCCGTTGTTACAGATAAGATCATTGACACACATCGCAACCAGGTCGATACCAACAGTGTTGTGGATACCTGAGTCGATAGCAAGTTTAAGCTTCGTTCCGACACCATCTGTTGCAGCAAGCATTACGGGCTCTTTATAACCTTTTGGCAGTTCAAATGCTCCGGCAAATGAGCCGATGCCGCCAAGTACACCTGGAATACGTGTAGATTTAACTAAGGGTTTGATGTTTTCGACAAAACTGTTTCCGGCATCGATATCGACACCTGCGTCTTTGTAGCTGATCTGGCTCATTGTAGCTCCGCGTTATTATAATGTCGCGATTATAACAAACTTGTCGTTATGAGGGGATTAATAGCGAAAAGAGAAGAACAGTTTATAGTATGTAATTTAGAAACTGTGTCAAGCTTAGTTATGAAGTTATGATTTATTTTAGAGATATACTTAATATAAAGATGTTAAAATCGCGCCACTAGAAAGGTGTCACATGACACTATTGATAAGGGAATAACTATTATGAAAGATTTTATTTATCCGGAAATGATGGTACATATACCACTGTGTACTGTTAAAAAACCAGAGAATGTATTGATCGTGAGTGACGACGCTGAGGCGCTTGAGTCAGAAGTAGCACGCCACGATACGATGAAGAGCAAAACAGTTTCAGCGTCAGACTTGATGACAAATCTTCGTGACCAAGAAGATGGATCAGCTGACGTTATTTTGATGGATGTTTTGACTGATGATGCTGCAGCGATCGCACACGTCAACCGTATCTTAAATGATGAGGGTCTTGTTGTTTTAAAACACCCGACACTTGACAATGAAACAGACAACAAAAAACTGATGCAGGTCCTGGGTAACTACTTCAAGATCATCATGCCATATTACATCGGTAATGGTGAGACTTTGCTGCTTGCTTCTAAAGCGTATCACCCAACGGCTGACATTATCTTGCACCGTACAGATATGTTAGATGGTCTACAGTATTACAACTGTGACATCCACCCGGCAGCATTTGCAACGCCGAACTACATCCGTAAAACATACTTAGGAATCATCAAAAACTAATGGCGCTACTATTTAGAACGCAAACGGAACAAAGTCCGTTTTTAGCCTCCAGCGATGCTACGCATAACGCTTTTGGTTCCAAATCTAAAAAAGCCAAGCAGTTGGCTTTTTCTTGCGATTCTCATGTTAACACTGGGTTCTCTTACGACTCGGCATTTAGTGCCTCGCATGCACTGCACTGTTGGTGCTTGTCAGCAGAGAGCTCATGCCATCAAAAGCAGCTTTAATGGCATTTAAATACGCGATCGCTTTGACCGGAGGAATTGCAACAGGCAAGAGTACTGTTGCCTCACTTTTGGGTCTCAGCGGTCTGCGTATTATCGATGCTGATACCATCTCCCATAAAATTCTTGATCAAAACACTGCTTGGGTCAAAGCGCATTTTGGCGAAGAATTTATCACCCCTCGCGGTAAAGTCGACCGTCCCGCTCTGGGGAAACTTGTTTTTGCCGACAAGGTGAAAAAAGAGGTGCTGGAGAAGTTTTTACACCCGTTGATCCGTGAAGAGATCGAACGCCAAAGCGAGAAACAGGACAGTTTCAAATACCCCTACCTTATTGACATCCCTCTCTTTTTTGAGAGCAGTGCTTATGACATTGAAGACTCTGTTGTTGTCTACACTCCTGCTGATGTGCAGCTAGAGCGTTTTATGAAACGTAACGGCTTCTCAGAAGAGGAGTCGAAACGCCGCATCGCCTCACAGATGCCGATCGATGAGAAAAAAGCACGTGCCACTTGGGTAATAGACAACTCGTTCAACCTTAAACATCTCCAAAAAGAGTGTGCTGACTTCGTAGATGCCATTAAAGCAAAGTACCCCGCACCTAAAAAATAATACCTAATATATGGGTGTGTGTATACGCAACGATATAAGATACCCGTCACTTCTGCGAAGGCAGGAGTCTACAAGTTCAAACTTTTCTTTCTATCCACCAAGACAAAAATAGTATAATTACACAAACATATAATTAGGAAGCCTTCATGATGATCGCAAAATACAGTGCCAATGGCAACGACTTTGTTCTGTTCCATGCCTTTGATAAAAAAGACCGTTCGCAGTTAGCAATAGAAATTTGTAATCGTCAATCGGGCATCGGGGCTGATGGACTCATCGTGCTTGTTCCACACCCGACTCTCGATTTTGAGTGGGAGTTTTACAATGCAGACGGCTCAACTGCCGAGATGTGCGGTAACGGCTCACGTGCCTGTGCCCATTACGCTGTACGTTTCGGTCTGGCTCCTGAGCGTATGTCTTTTATGACAGAAGCCGGTGAGATCAAGGCACAGGTCGAGGGTGTGATGGTGCAGAGTGACCTGACCCCGCCGAAGATCATTGACAAGGCGATAACGCATAACGGCAAAACCTTTTGGCTGATCGACACGGGCGTTCCTCACTTGGTCACCTTTGATGCTGACATCGACAACTTTGACACGATAGAAGCGCGTGAACTTCGTCATCAATACAATGCCAATGTCAATATTGCAAAAGTGCAAGAGGACGGTACGATCCGCGTTCGTACCTATGAGCGCGGTGTTGAGGATGAGACACTGGCTTGCGGTACGGGGATGGCGGCCTGTTTTTATCGTGCCAATCAAGAGGGGTGGGTAGGTGACAACACCGAAGTCTATCCTACCAGTGGCGATACCCTCTACCTCGGGCTTGTTGATGGGACCATCACCTTCAAAGGTGCCGTAATGCCGACCTTTACTACTGAATGGACGCACTAACTGTTTTAGTCTACGCAGCCTCTTTTTTCTATTTAAACTTTATCTTGCTCTTG
>JAUWLG010000019.1 GCA_030613795.1 Helicobacteraceae bacterium | reverse complement strand
TCGGAAAGAATGAACTCTAATGCCATCTCTGCAGCATCATAGTAAAGCGGTGTACGAGACTCATACTTCATATTGATCAGGTACATTGGTGCCCACTTGAGAAGATGTACGTTTAAAAACTCTTTTTGTGCATTTAAAAAGTCTTTAGCAGATTCATCGTCACCCTCTTCCATCGCTTTCATCTGTGCTTCACACAAGTGGTGCATAAACTCTAACTCGACACCAATATGGTCACTAGAGACAACACGTGCTACCTCATAGTCAACCATAAAGTTATAGGCACTGTAGATGTCTGTTACCGGGTTAGCACCACCCGTCTCGATCTTCTGGTCGTCACGTGTGTAAAATGTCTCGTAAGGGACAAGGTGTAACACAGAGAGGTTCACAAAGTCAGGATTCAGGTGTTCACCTAAAAGCTCACTATTTTGAAGAGTACTTAGTAGTTCCCACTTTTTTAGGTTTGGAAAAAATTCTAAGATCTGGTCATCGTTTTTGATGGTTGTAAGCATATCGTCATCGAGCTCTTGCATAAGTATTCTTGAAAGTAGTGCGTATATATTACTGCGTGCTTGTGTCTGTTCCATGTAATCTGTAGTCCTGATTTTATAGTGGGAGGAATTTTAACCAAGTAGGCTGAAAGCCTACTTGAGAAAAGAAGTTAGTCTTTAATTTCAACCGCGTAGGCTTTCTCAGAAAGAGGAACCCATGGACGTTTGATATGACGCGGACGACGCCATTTGTTTGTCGAGTTAAGAGGACGAGTAAGCTCATCTCTCCAAGCTTGATATGTTTTGAAGTTATTTTCATAATCAACATAAATGTCACCAATTTTGTCACCGGCTTGAGCAGGTTCCAAGATAACTTTTTGGTGCCAACAGTGCATACCAGAGATCGGGTCTGGGTGTGTTGGTGCCACAGCATTTTGCCATGAACCAGAAAGACCGTCCCACCAGATGTTATCACTGTCTTTGTTGTAATCTTTAAAACGATCAGAATGGAATGGTGTAATGCCTTCTATGTAACGCATAAGACCTTTTTTACCATCCATAACCATCTCAGCTGTAGGTACACCATAACTGTTCATACCGCTAGTTCCATCATAATCTTCGATCATGATCTCTTGGCCTACACGACCTGCTGCTGCAGGAGAGTCAGCCATAAACTTAGGATCGTTCATGTTACGTGCTACCGGTTGACCGTCAACTTTGCCATCTGTCACACCATTAGGGATAGTCACAGAGTTTTTAAGTTTCCAACGTCCACCGTGGTGTGAACAAGCAAGAGTACCCGGAAGGACACCCTCAGTCGGTACAGCCATCGCTACAAAGTAACCGCTCTCCAGGTTAGAGACCGAGTCAACGATACGTACACGAATCGCGTCACCGCGTTTGAAACCTTGACGTTTGGCATCTGGAGTCGAGATCCAGATAGGATCGTGATTCTGTGAGATCTCCATAAGGTGTTTAGAGTTCGCAGAACGTGTGTGAATGTTGTATGGAAGACGGAATACCGTGTTCAATGCATACGAGTTCTCTTCAGTCATATATGCGTGGTTAACATGAGAAACAATGTGAACCATCTCTTTTTTCTCTTTCTCATTACGTGGGTAGAAAGGAACCGCATACTCTGGCCATTTCCACTCATCAGACGCGAACCACTCTGAGAAGAAGTCAAGTTTTTTGTCTAGTGTCGCAAAACCTTCCATCTTAACGCCGTCGATCTCGATACCGATAGGCTTTTTGCCATCATCGTATTTCCAAGCATCGCTACCGTGAGCTTCTGTTGTCATCACACCTGTACGTCTGTCAGTATGGACGTGGCGCTTGTCATACTTGTGACCGTGTGCAATATAATTGTCTCTATCTTCTTTGATAACACGCTCTTGTGCAGAGTAGATGTTGTTCTCTTCCATCCATGCACCATGGTCTCTCATATACTCATATACTGGGAATTCAGCATCTTTGTAACGAGGGTCTGATGTAGCAGTTGATTTAAGGTTCGGCAAGTTGTCACCAAACGCCGCGTCATACCACTCAGAGATCGTAACTGGTTTACCTGGGTTCCTTTTAGATTCCCACATTTTTCTGATACCAAGAGAACCGTCTGGATCGATGTAGTTAACACCCATGTCAAACCAGAACTCATTCTCTTCCCAAACTTCACCAAGACCGGCTTTGATGTGTGCTTCGAGTGTAGCACGGTTAGGGTTTTTAGGCTTCCAACCAGCTTTTTCTAGAGCAACACGCATAACCGGCTGACGGAACGATGTCCAACGAGCAGGCATAGTTGCTTCAGAGTGTTGATCGTGACGCTCACCGGCAAGACCCACTGGAAGAACGTAATCAACATGCCAGTTAGTCTCAGACCATACAGGAGAAAGGTTAAAGGTAAGTTCCATTTTAGACTCATCTTTAAGTACTTCCAACCAACGGAAACCATCTGGATTAATCCAAACAGGGTTGTACATACGAGGGATCCAAACAGCAAGCTTAGTCGGTACATTAAGACCTTTAGCCTGCCATTTTTTCTGCCACTCTGTATCAGTTAGAAGGTGTGGCAACAGGTATGACATCTCATATGTTGAAAGAGGCCATTCCGGTGGCCACGCAAGTTCATTCCAAACATCGACTTTAGGTACATCAGCACCACGTTTACCTTGACCAACAGTCGCAGCACCACCCTTACCGGCAACAGAAATAACGTGCCAGTGGTGGAAGAATGTTCCACCTTTAGGACCGATAGCACCACGAAGACCAAGTGCAAGAAAACCTGTACGACCTGAAACCCAACCACCACGGTTACCCGCAGCAGCTGCACGCCAGAAGTAAGACGATATAGAAGTGTCAGCCCAAATGAACATCTCATAAAGCTGCTCTAGTTTGTACGCAGGTACATGAGACTCTTTAACAGCATATTCAAGTGTATACGGAGCATACATCTCTTTAAGCATTTCCATATAAGATTCGAAAGAATCGTCTTTTGGAAGTGCAGAGATATACCCTTTTTTAACCATGAAGTTAAGATAATCTTTATTATCCATCATCACTTCCCAGTTGAACCATTTTTTGACAAATGTCTCATTTACCTTCTTCTCTTGCAACATACGGTGTACAAGGTAAAGGTAAAGAACCGGTTCAGTACCAGGCCAACACGCGATCCAAAGGTCTGCCATACCGGCAGAGTTTGACATACGTGGATCCATAACGACAAGTTTCGCACCTTTTTTACGTGCATCAGCGATGTGACCCGCTGCTTGTTGGAAGTAGTGACCTGCATCTGCTGCGTGAGATGAGTTAAGGAAGATCAACTTCGCATTAGCCCAGTCCGGTGAAGAACGGTCATCATTTGCCCACTGGATAGTCGGAGTACGACCACCCGAAGAACAGATGTTTGTATGCGAGTTGAATGCGTCAGAGTTAAGTGTTTGCCAGAATTTACCGGTAAAACCATTCTCATTTGGACGACCAACGTGGAACATAACAGACTTTTTAGAAAGTTCATCACCAACACGTAGTGTATCACCCATCTTTTTACCGATAGTTGTCATTGCTTCGTCCCAAGTGGTACGAATCCACTTACCTTCACCACGTTTAGAACCTGGTGCACGTTTAATTGGGAATGCTAGACGATCCGGATCATACATTTGTGACTGAGTTGCATAACCCTTAGCACAGTTACGTCCACGAGAACCCGGGTGAAGTGGGTTACCCATGTACTTTTTAACAGTAAATGTCTTTTTGTCGATCCATGCTGTCAGACCACAAGAAGCCTCACAGTTTGAACATGCTGTTGGAACGATCGCAAAATCGTTAACATAGATACCATCCGGGTTCTCTTCACTCTGAACACCATGACGGTCAATACCGCCACGTTTCCAGTCTTCACCATCAAGCTCTTTGAAATCATCCCACTGATCTAACGGCGGGTAAAAAGATAGTGAATCGGGTGTGTTAGTAAATTTACTTTCACTTACTGATTCTGCAATAGCGTCTGTTGTAAAAACGCCTTTTGCAATTGCAACGCCGGCAACTGTAAATGCCGCGCCTTTTAAAAATGTTCTTCTACTTTCTAAATACATTGATATCCTCTCTTAACTCATAGGTAGTAGTTGTGGAATCATCAACCATACATGTTTGACGATCCATAGACCAGCTAGCGCAAGGATAGCTGCTAATTTAAGAATGTTTTGGTTTTTGTTGACAATACTTAACACCACTAATACAAATGGAACAATATAAGCTGTTACTTGACCGATCCAGAACATTGCCTGATACTCGCCACCATTAGAAATGTAACCCATAACCGCTGCGACTTCTTCAGCTTTCATCGGACCGAAGACCAACTCCGCCATATACATGACAAATGCAGCAAGCGCACTGAAAGCAAGGATGATGCTCAGGTCACGTTTTGCTTCTGTAGAAAGCTTGTTCATGAATGTGTCCATCAAAAGAACCGTTGCAGAACCCGAAAGTGTTGCTGCAAGGATCATCTGTGCTGACTCAGTCGGCATCTGCCAGATCTCACGCGCTGTACACTGTGACATTAGAGCTGCCGTATAAAGTGTTACAGGAATCGCAAGAACCGTTACCCACAACAACACTTTGTCAAACGCAGTGTCATCTTTCTTGATAAACGAAAGGAACGCAAGCAAGAAAAGCAGAACGACAAATGCCGTCGCCATCCATGCACCCACTGTGATCGCCGACGTAAAGTGCGGTGTAAAGAAGATGTGCCACATTCTAAACGGTTGGTGTAGATCCGCAAGTGTGAACAATAGGAAAAGGTGAATAAATATAATCGAAACTACTGTAATCGGGAAACGGTAGTTTGCTGCTTCATTAGGGTACTTTTTAAGTAGGTAGAAAAGCATGAAGATCACACCCGTACCAATACTTTTTGCCCACATATTGACTGTTACCAGCCAAGGCCAAACAACACCAGGAAGTCCAACGTCCAGTGTCACAACCGCATTGGTTGCTGCTAAAGTTTCATGTACCATTAGTGACCTCCTAGCGGCATTTTTGAAGTGATCTTGCTAAACAACGAGTGTCCTTCTACCCTGTGTGACGCAAGCGGGTTCAATGTTACGTTACCGCCGCCAACATAATAGTGGTGAGGGTTAGTACCTTTTTCAGGTTTACGTACTTGAACATCTCCGTTGTGCTGCATGATATATTTAGAGATGTTTGAAGTCGGATCTTCAAGGTCACCAAAAATATTTGCCTCAACCGGACATGCGACAACACATGCCGGCATCATAGAACTTGCAATACGGTGTGCACAGTATGTACATTTGTCTGCAGTCTGAGTTTCTGGATCGATATAGATCGCACCGTATGGACACGCCATAATACAACCCGCACAACCGATACAACGCTCTTTATCGATGTTAACGATACCGTTTTCGATATAGTGAAGTGCACTAACCGGACAGATACGCACACACGGTGCATTTTCACAGTGATTACAACGAAGTGGTGTAAATGTACGTTTTGTTTCAGGGAACGTACCCACATCTACATACTTAACACGAAGACGCCATGTTGATAGAGGAACTTCATTCTCTACCTTACAAGCGATCTCACATCCCTTACAACCCATACACAGGTGTAAGTCAACGAGGAAACCTAATTTCATCCATTCTCCTTGAGCCAGATATTAAAAGTAATAGCAATCATTATGCCAACTAATGCACGTCAAAAGACATGCTTATAATTGGCATAATAGGGCTTTACACTAGGCCGATGTTACCCGAAAAACTTTTAACTACACTAAATAGATTGACTAAAAGTGATAAAAATTTGATACAGTGTGAAAAAAAGGAATACTTGTTTTTTACTATAAGAATAGAGAATATAAATGATAAAAAAAACAGTTCTTACCACTTAAGAATCATGGTCTCTCCTGTACACAATAGATATATAATCAAAGTAAATCTATTTTATAAGGCGGCACTTACTTTTCTAAGGTAATATTCCCTCATGAAAAAACTACTACTATTAATGCTAACTCTCTCAAGTCTTGCTTATGCAACAGTCATTATCGGTCAACCGATAAAACCATTAAGTCTGAACGATCAGTTTGATGTAGAACACAACATCACTTCAACCACTAAAAAAGTGATCTTTACATTCAAAAAAGCGTCTAGTCATATTGTAAAAGACTATTTGGCAACACAGGAAGCTGACTATTTAGCTAAAAGGGATGCGATGTATGTTGCAGATGTCTCTGCTATGCCAGCCTTTATCAGCTTCTTTGTTCTGCCGATGTTAACGTCTAACGAATTTCCTATTTTGGTTATTGAAGATGAAGAGCAGGCAGCAGCCTATAAAAATGAAGAACATATCGAAGCGGTTATGCTTGTCATATTGGAAGATTCTATGGTAGTCGATATTAAATATATAAACAGTGAAGAAGATCTTATAAAAGAGATGGATAGATAAACGAATACTTACCTCTGGACTAATTGTCCAGAGTCTTAAAGAGCAGATAAAACTACTTGCTCATTCTCACACGTACTGACTGCTCATGCGCTGTCAGACCTTCTGTATTTGCGATCAACGCACACGCTTCACCTATCTCATTAATAGCTGCATTAGAAAATGCGATGATCGAAGACTTTTTCATAAAGTTCTCAACACCAAGCGGCGAGTAGAACTTCGCTGTTCCACCTGTAGGCAGGGTGTGGTTAGGACCTGCTACATAATCACCGATCGCTTCCGGTGTGTTGTGACCCAAGAAGATAGCACCTGCATGTTTAATGCTTGGCAATAGCTCAAACGGACTGTTTGTCGCCACTTCCAGGTGCTCCGGAGCGATGTCGTTCATCAGAGCGATCGCTTCATCCATCGTCTCTGTGATAATGATCGCGCCGCGTTCTTCTATAGATTTACGAGCTATCTCTTGACGCGGCAGTTTTTGCAACCATTTCTCTATCTCGATCTGTACTTCTTCGGCTATTTTCAGCGAAGGCGTGATCAAAATCGATGATGCCATCTCATCATGTTCTGCTTGTGAAAGCAGGTCAATTGCCAGGTGGTTAGCATTGGCACTGTCATCAGCAAGAACACCGATCTCACTCGGCCCCGCGATCATATCGATGTGTACTTCGCCAAAGACCATCTTTTTTGCTGTTGCAACAAAGATATTTCCCGGACCGGTAATAACATCGACCTTAGGGATTGGCTCTGTTCCATACGCCATCGCTGCAATTGCAGAAGCTCCGCCTACCTTATAGACTTCACTGACACCACAGAGGTGACACGCTGCAAGCAGTAGTGCATTCGGCTCATTGTCAGGTGTCGGTGTACAGACGATGATCTCTTCAACACCAGCCACCTGTGCAGGAATAACATTCATCAACAGTGATGACGGATAGGCTGCTTTACCACCTGGGATGTAAAGACCTGCACTGTCAACAGCAGTCACTTTTTGACCAAGGATCGTACCGTTAGGCTCAGTGTCAAACCAAGACTTAGGCAGTTGCTTTTCGTGGTAGACTTTAATACGGTCATACGCCAGGTGAAGAGCAGATTTCAGCTCAGCATCTAACTCTTTATACGCTTTTTCCATTGACGCTGTATCGATCTTAAGGTCAGCATCGCTTTCAGGTGTCCAGTTGTCAAACTTGGCAATGTGTCTCTTTAGTGCGCTATTCTTGTCCGCTTTGATCTCATTGATAATACCACCAACGATACCAGACACATGTTCTATGTCCATCTTGCCACGTTCTAGCAGTTCGCTAAAAAGTTCGTTAAAGTCTACATCACTTGTTTTTGTAAAAATCATTCTGTTCTCGTATGAGGCAATAGTTCTGCCCTTATTAATTTACGCAATTATAGCGAAAAACTATTTGCCTCGAAACATAGTGTGACCTTCCATACATACGAGTAACTCCAATTTGATTATAATAATCTTATGAAAACACTATTTTTACTACTTATCGCAACATGGCTAATGGCAACAGAGGTAGAGATCGAAATCTTAGGTTCCGGTGGACCGGAGATCGACAGACGGGCAAGTGCATCTTACCTTTTATGGATAGACAAAAAAGCAAAACTGCTTATCGACACGGGCAGCGGTTCGATGTTGCGGTTTGAGCAGAGCGGTGCGAAGTTGGAAGATCTGGAAGCCATCGCTCTCACCCATCTGCATATTGACCATGTTGTTGACCTGCCCTCTTATATAAAGGCGGGGTATTTTACATCTCGAAGTAAGCCACTGCCTATTTTGGGTCCTATCGGTAACCAACATTTTCCCACTACCAACGAATTGATAAAGACGCTCTTTGGTGAAAAAGGGGCTTACCGTTATATGTCCGATGTCTTAACACCTCAAAGTGACTCATTTGAGATCATGGCTGAGTCTATTGACGCTCCAAAAGTTCTCAAACGTCATTTCGAAAGTTTTGAATTGAGCATCATCAACGTCAACCACGGCATCGTCCCTGCCCTGGGCTTTAGAATAGATGTTGACGGCAGAAGTATTGTCATCTCAGGCGACACCAGCAATGTCCATGGCCAGTTGGAAAGAGTCACTAAAGATGCAGACCTCTTCATCGCCCATCATGCCATCCCTGAGATCCATGGGACCTATGCCAACAACTTGCATATGACACCAGGTATTATTGCTGATATTGCGAACAGGTCCAACGTTAAAAAAGTACTGTTGACACACCGAATGAAACGGACCATCGGAAACGAAGATGAGAGTCTGAAGATCATACGTAAAGAGTATACCGGTGAGATTATTTTTGCCGAAGACAGAATGAAGATAAAGCTTTAAGAGCCAGAACTCTTTTGCATCGCTTTATAAGCTTTTAAAGCGTGTCTATCAAGCAGATATTTATATCGCCAGGTAATCAACCTCTTCAACAGATACCCTAAAAAGCCAGAAACTTTAAAAGTTTCATAAAGCACAACCGATGCGTTATAACCGCCCAAGGCAACCATCATTCCCTGCAAACCTATAAACGCGTGTTGAGGACGTTCACCTTTTAATTGCGCTTTGATGTTTTTAACGACCACTTCTGCTGACTGCTCTGCAGCATTTGCCGTTGCGGGGATGACCTTGCCGCTTGCGTCCACTAAGGCAGCGACATCACCGATAGCATAAATATTTTTATGACATGTCACCTGTAGTGTCTCATGTACTGTGACCTGGCCTTTTTCATTAAGTTGGCATCCCAAAGATTTAGCCAATGATGATGCTTTTACACCACCGGCAAAGATCATAAAGTCAAAATTAATATGCGTGCCGTTATTAAGCAGGACTGAATCCTCTTTTACCTCTGCTATACGTGTGTTGTAAATAACCTTAACCCCAAGTTCGTCAAGACGTTGCTGCGTTTTAGTCTGTAGATAGGGATTCATTCCATCCAGGACCTTTTCTCCTGATGCAATCAGATAGACCTGAATGCCATCACATAACATTCGATTGTCGTGAATAAATTTCATAGCGTAATGGCCCATCTCTGCGGCGATCTCAACACCACTCAGTCCTGCCCCGCCAATGACAACATTAAAGGCTTTACAAAAAAGGTCCTCTTCACTCTGCATACGTTCATACAGTTGATATTCAAATTGCTGTTTGAACTCAAAAGCACGTTGAAGTGTCTTAACACCATGAGAATATTTTTCAAGCCCGTCAATAGAAACAGGGAAATTAGTACGACTTCCTGTTGCAATGATCAGATAGTCAAAGTTCAGCTCTTCATCATCACTTTTGACCTTTTTTGTTATGAGGTCAATGTCTCTTATGGTCGCTTTTTTATAACGTGTATTTTTATAACGTTTGCATAAGGCTACCAGGTCAACAGTCACGTCGGTCAGCGTGACTTCATTGGCAATAAGTGCATAGGCCTCAGTCTGTAGATAGTGGTAGGGGTTTTGATCGATTAAAACGATGTCAAGCTCTTTGACACTGCTCAAACCCTGCATGGCACGAATACCGCCGTAACCACCACCGATAATTATGAGCTTTGTTTTCATTTTGATCCACACCTTGTATTATTAAAATTAATAATAGCGTATTTCCTATTAGTTTCTAAGTTTTTATGGATGGGAAGCTATGGTTCTAAAAGAGTCTTTTGTAGCATTGAGGTAGGAAGTATGTAACAAGTTGTATAGTGATAGGCAGCATTTACCGCTGCCTAAAAGGGAGTTTAGAGGTGTTTATTTAGAACGTGCTTTTAATTTTAGACGTTTAATATACTCTTTTTTTACAATGTCAACAGCCATCATAAAGTTCTTTGCATCAACTGCACCCATGATCGGTTGGAACAGTGGCTCACCTGTTTCATCCAAAAACCAGATAGCTGGTGTTCCGGGTTGCCAAAGCTCTTTCGGCATGTAGTCACCCTCATCACTATATGAGATTATTGAGACGAAATTACGGTTGAGTTCATAGACCACTTTTGGATCTATCAATGTCGTCTTATCTAAGATCACACAGTACTTACAACTGTGACGTGATGAGATAAAAAGTATAGGTTTGTTTAGCTTTGTCGCTTTCGCCACACCTGTCTTATAATCTTTTTCCCAGTTGATCGGTGAAGCAAAAAGCATTGATGACAACATCACAACCATTAAAACTATTTTACGCATTTATTATTTCCTTATTGATTCTACGGGATTTTACCATGTAATGGTAACTAGACAACTATTTTCCGGTTTTTTCCAAGATCTCTTTAGCAATCGTCTCATAATCCTTGTCACTCACATCGATTACAAGGTCTGCAACGGCTCTGTATTGCGGTTCGCGTTCATTATAAAGGGCCTCCGCTTTATCAATATCTTGAAACAGCGGCCGTTTTTTGAGCTTTCGCTCTGCTCTGGGGTGGTCAATAATACGTTGATAGATGGTCTCAAACGGGGCATCAAGCAGTACAATCGTACCGACCTCATGAACTTTAGGCACTTTGAAAAAACCTCCGCCCGTTGAGATCAGTGTGTTATTTACACTGACGCGCAGCCATTTAGAGACACGCTTTTCAAGCTCACGAAAATAGGGCTCGCCCTCTTCTGCAAAGATCTTTTTGATCTTGCGGTTCTCCATGCTCTCTATGATGTCATCCGTGTCTATCGCCACCATACCGCTCTGACGAACGATTTCACGTGCCACCGAACCTTTACCAACACCCATAAAACCGATTAATACTATATTGTTTTTCATGGGCAGTACTATAGCAGATTCTATAATATGAAAAGGTAAAACTACATATCCAACGGACTCACCACCCTGCTCTTATTCATCTCTGCAACAATATGCGTATAGATCATTGTCGTCTCAACGCTTTTATGCCCAAGAAGCTCTTGAATAGAGCGCAGGTCTATCCCTGCTTGTAACAGATGTGTAGCGTAAGAGTGACGGAAGATATGAGAGGTCACTCGTTTATGAATATTACTCTTTTGCGCTGCTACCTTAATATTGCGCCCAAGCGTCTGAGCATGCACATGATGTCTACGGGTTTCACCACTTCTAAAATCCTTAGCTACATTTCGCATAGGAAAAAGATACTGCCATTTTGTCTCAAACTTAGCTCGAGGAAACTTTCTTTCAAGAGCATGAGGCATATACACAGAACCATATCCGGCTTCTATATCAACTTTATGTAACTGCTCAACTTTCTCTACCTGCGCTTCAATCTGTGTTTTCAATTTCAGAGGAAGCGGCAACGTTCTATCTTTCATGGATTTTGAATCAAAGATATAGACTTTGTCGAAACCAAAATCAATA
>JAUWLG010000070.1 GCA_030613795.1 Helicobacteraceae bacterium | reverse complement strand
AGGCTCGGTGGGTCGGAGACCTACGACGTTATGGTCGAACCTGAAGCAGACACGGCTTACTCTCTTTTTGCACAGGCTATCGATCGATCCGGATATGCGGTTGGCTCTTTGACTTATGATGAAGCTGTGACCGCCGACATACCGTCAATGGATCCTTTACCTATTTTAAGCCATATTGACATGGGAATGGATATGAGCAGTATGGACCATAGTGGTATGGACCACTCCAATCATGGCAGTGCAAATATGATGACTATGGATGGAAGCAAAGGGAGTGAGGATCACTCCATGATGGAGATGGATCATTCAACGATGGATCATAGCAAAATGGATATGGGAAATATGGATGGAATGGACCACTCTACAATGAGCTCGATGAATGAAAAAGAAGAGAACCCCATTCCAATTACGCCACTACCTTTCAAAGAAGGTCCGCATACAACGATGAAAGCGATGGACCCGCAATACAGGCTGGATGATCCTGGAATTGGTCTGCGCAATAATGGCCGACGGGTTCTGACCTATGCCGATCTTAAAAGTCTGCATTCTACCATGCATGACGCCGAGCCGGACAGGGAGATCATTTTACACCTGACAGGCAATATGGAGCGTTATATGTGGTCGATCAACGGGATCAAATATGCAGATGCTGCTCCACTTGAATTTCATTATGGAGAGCGGCTGCGTATCACATTCATCAATGACACGATGATGAACCATCCGATGCACCTGCATGGAATGTGGAGTGACTTAGAAACGGGAGACAATAACCATCTGCCCCGCAAGCATACTGTTGTCGTTCAACCCGGCTCCAAGATAAGTTACCGGGTGACTGTCGATGCCAAAGGCGCCTGGGCATTTCATTGCCATCTGATCTATCATATGGCCGGTATGTTTAGAAAAGTAGTTGTGGTATAAGGAGCTGATTATGAAAAAGTTAACCTTACTACTGATAATGGCTTTTGGACTAATTACTTCAGCTTTTGCCGGTATGGCAGATGATCCATTACTCTATAAATTCACTATGGAGAAACTGGAAGTGAAGAGCACATCCGATTATCCGGTTGAATGGGAAGCGGACCTTTGGATTGGAAAAGATTTGAACAAAGTCTATCTTTACACGGAAGGCGAGCATGAAAACGGTGAGACGGAGAGTGAAAATCAGCTGCTTTACAGCCGTGCAATCTCCCCTTTCTGGGATCTGCAACTTGGGATAGGGTATGACACTACACCAGATGCTGATCAGACATGGGGTGTTATAGCACTACAAGGATTAGCTCCATATTATTTTGAAACAAGAGTGCTATTGTTGATCGATGATGAAGGGACGATCGGTGTTCGATTTGAGACCGAGTATGAGGCCCTCCTGACTCAAAGGTTGGTTTTAACCCCGAGTCTTGAAACAGAACTCTACACGGAAGATATCCCGAAGATGGAGATAGGTTCCGGTTTATCAGCGCTTAATCTTGGATTACGGTTGCGCTATGAGATCAGAAGAGAGTTCGCCCCTTATATCGGGGTAGAATGGGAAAAAACTTATGGAAACACAAGAGATTACAATGATATTGATGAGGCAAGAGCTGTAGCAGGTTTTCGATTTTGGTTCTAAAATAGATAAAGTTTTACAGCTATTTAGTCTTTTTGATGACAAGTGTTTCAAACTCTTTAGCCGAGATAGGCTTACTGCGAAGATAACCTTGATAGATGTCACAAGTGATGGACTTAAGATGTTCCAACTGTTCAGTCTCTTCAACCCCTTCTGCGATGACCTTGAGTTTAAAGGATTGCGCTACGGAGACGATGGTGTTCGTGATCAGTTTGTCATCATTGTCGTTCATCATGTTTTTAATAAAGGATTGGTCGATCTTGAGGTAGTCAATAGGAAGACGTTTCAGATAGGCAAGTGACGAATAGCCTGTACCAAAGTCATCAAGAGCAAAAGAGATACCGATCTTTTTGAGTTCTTCGATCTTCTGAATTGTCTCTTCGATGTTAACCAAAGCACTGCTTTCAGTCAGTTCGAGTTCTATATGTTTAGGGTCGATAGCGTGTTTGTTGATGATACTCTTTATCTGATCTACAAAGTCCACCTGAGAAAAATGAATAGCACTGATATTGATAGCTACTCTATCGATCTGTAAAGGCTCATCTTGCTCTTTCCATGCGATCATCTGTTTGATAGCCGTCTCGATGATCCATGCACTCATCGGTAAGATCAGTCCACTGGCCTCTGCAATAGGGATAAATTGTCCCGGCATAATATAGCTGCCATCTTTTTGTTTCCAACGGATCAGTGCTTCGGCAGAGACGATAGTGTTCGAAGTTATATCGACTTGAGGCTGATAAAAGAGTTCGAATTCGTTGTTTTTAATGGCTGCACGCAGTCTGTTTTCAACATCCAGGATAACTGAGATCTCTTCATCCATATCTTTTTGGTGAAGTTCAATACGGTTTCTACCTTGTTTCTTGGCATGGTACATTGCTACTTCTGCACGTTTTAGTACATCGTATGCAGATTCATTAATATTCGGAAAAAATGATATTCCCATGCTTGTGTTGACATAATATTCTTGATTATTGATAGTAAAGGGCTGAAGGAACTGGTCTTTATAACTCTTGGCGATCAACATTGCTCTCTCTTTAGCTTGCTCGCTTTGAGAAGGAAGTTCTGTGATCAGTATGACAAAGTCATCACCACTGAGTCTTGCGACCGTGTTCTCTTCTCTTCCTAAACTACCGATTCTATTAGCGATCTGCTGCAGTAAAACATCGCCATTGTGATGTCCCAATGTGTCATTAAAGGATTTGAAGTTATCAATATCAATATAGATCACAGCCCCTCTCATGCTGCTATTTTTTGACTTTGTCTTAAAAAGGGCCCGTTCCAGACGGTCCATAAAGAGTGTCCGATTTGGTATATTGGTCAAGATGTCGTAGTAGACACGACGAAGGATCTCCTCTTTGGCATCAACTTCTGCCGTTATGTCTTCGAGGATACATATACCGCCTGTTACATTATTGGTACGGTCTATCAATGGGACGGTACTTAACTCAACAAAGAGCTGTTTCTTTGATTTTATCGGGGTGAATACACCACGATAGTAGCCGGAGTTGTTATCAAACACAGTCTTAAATTGGTTGATGACCTCTTGGTTTTTGATTTGGCGGAGGTCTTGATGCATTAGTGTCAGTTTGTCAATGTCATGAAGTTTATGAAAGCGTTCATTGGAATCGATGATCTTTAGATCCTCATTATAATAGAATATGCCTACTGGGGCACGTTCAAAGAGTGAAAAAAAGCGTTCTTTGAGGCTGTCAATTTCATGTTTAGCCTGGATAAAATTTTGATGGTTTGAGAGGGAGTTGTTGATGATGGCACCAAAAAATTCAGCAATAAAAATCAGCAGAGCAACCAGAGCAAGTACAATGATCAACGCTGTAAAAGAGTAGGTTTCATCTAAAAGTAAAAGTCTCACAACAAGTGGCGTAAACGTTACTACCAAATATAACAGTAAAAGCATGAGTTTTGAAGAGAGTGAGCTGAGTGTTGCAAAACTGACAGCAAATATAAAAACCATAACGATGATCTGTCCCATGAAGTTATCTGTCGGGAAGAGAAGCAGGGCGCTTGAACCCCAAACAACACCGCTTGAAATAACATCAATATAGTAGTGGTGCAGCCATGTTGTGGACTCTTTGAGCTTTGTAGACTCTTTTACATTTTTAAACTGCATAAAATGGTACCAACGCCACAATATGACAATGACACTCAAGGTAAGCCAGATAACAATAGAGTAGGTGTCAACAATTTGATATTGTAAGGTACTAAAAAGAAAGGCACCAAGCAGGTGACCAATTAAGATGAAAGGCAAAGACATGTACAAAAAAGTCAAACGATCATACTCAACACGTTTTTCAAGTGTTAATGAGAAGTTCTCAACGGCTTGGTTTAACTTGTTATAGTCACTTTTTTTCATTAAAAAACCTATTTTTAATTCTGTATTGTAGTGATTATACATCAAAAAATCGCTTCTATCTCTTAAAAATTTAAAACGCCAATTAAAGTTTGAAATGTTTGGCAGCAAAATAGTAGAAAATATTATGATAATGGCTTTAGAAAGCTATTGTGCAATGGTCTCTTTAAAGCTTGAGAGGCGATCTAAAAGGCTCTAAGCCCACTGCAACCTCAGAGGTGTATGATGAATGAGCGGATGATCTTAGTCTTTGATGATGTCGAAGTCAGCAGGTATGTCAGCTTCGAAACGGCTGTCATTGATCTTTTTGTTGATCTGCTGTGCAGTAAAAACAATTTTAACGACGTTGTCAAAGGCATCGGTGTAGCTGATAGCTTTGATCATATCATCCTGAATGGCAATATGGTACTCTTTATTGTTATAAAAGGCTGTGTAACTGTTTTTACCATCTCTTTTTGCTGATGCCAAAATGGCAAGAATATCGATGCTGTTGCCTAATCGTTTTATGATAGCCTGCTCAATCTCTGGCTCGACTATGGTGATACTGCTGGCTGTGATATAGACAGTTTTCTCGATAGGCTCTTTGTAGTGCCACAAGGCCATATTAGGTCGTTTTGCTAACATACTGCCTTTGTAGGTAATAGTACTGTTTTTATCATCGGTAATGGTTTGAACAAAGTCAGCTTTCATAGTGTCTGTCTTTTCACTTATAGCAAAAAGTGGAGAGAGAACGAATAGGGCAATAAAGAGTATACGCATCGATTTCCTTCTGTTTCTTGGGCACCTCTAATAACGCTAGTCAGCCTCAGCAACACAGAGAAATTCATAATCAAGGCGGTACTTTGAAAGCCTAGCAATAGCTAAGATGAAAAGTACCAACGCAGAGTATGTGTTTCTCTGTATTGCCCGAAGGGAGATAAAGAGAGAGGCAATCTTGCACAAAATTTTCATTCATCGTAGCTATGGCTATGACTCAAAAAAAGTTTTGCACAATCACACCTCTCTCTTTATCTCTGAGGCTGACTAGGGTTATTAGAGGTACCCTTTATTGTGTGTATTATAACCATAAAGTGGTAACAGTTGATATTTATATTATGTAATATTATGCTTACTTTATCGCCTTGCTATAGGCTTTCATTAAAACTATAGCATTGCTGGGCTATAATCCCCATAACTTACAGATAATGGATATAAAAAGACCATGATTCAAACTACTTTTGGAAAGATTTTCGGAACTAAAAACGACCGGGAACTTAAAAAATATGCAAAACGTGTCAATCAGATCAATAGCTTAGAAGAGAAGTACAAAGCCCTTAGCGATGATGAACTTAAAGCAGCTTTTGAAGCGATTAAACAAGAGGTTCTTTCAGATGAGAAGAGCCTTAATGATGTCTTAGTCGACTCGTTTGCAATAACACGAGAAGCTAGTACTCGTACGATAGGCTTACGCCACTATGATGTACAGCTTGTCGGTGGTATGGTGCTTCACGAAGGCCGTATTGCTGAGATGAAGACAGGTGAAGGTAAGACACTTGTTGCTACTCTTGCTATTATCTTAAATGCAATGAAGGGTGAGGGTGTTCACCTTGTAACGGTAAATGACTACCTTGCCTCTCGTGATGCCAAAGAGTTAGAGCCTCTTTACAACTTTTTAGGGTTTACGGTCGGTACGATCTTAGAGACGACGAATGATCCTGGGCACAAGATCGCGGGTTATCAAGCTGATATTACCTATGGTACTAACAACGAGTTTGGTTTTGACTACCTTCGTGACAACATGAACTTTACAAAAGAGCAGATGGCACAGCGTAGTCATCACTTTGTAATCGTAGATGAAGTGGATTCGATCCTTATTGATGAAGCGCGTACACCGCTTATTATCTCTGGTCCGGTTGAACGAACACTTGAGAACTATGATCGTGCCAATGCTGTTGTTCTTCAGATGCAAAAAGATGTGGACTTTACGGTTGATGAGAAAGACAAGGTTGTCTTGACAACAGAAGAGGGTATTGCCAAGGCTGAAGGGCTTTTTGGTGTTGAGAACCTCTATGCAATAGAAAATGCAGCACTTTCACACCATATGGATCAGGCGCTTAAAGCCAACTACCTGTTTGTCAAAGATGTAGACTATGTCGTTAAAGATGGCGAAGTGGTGATCGTTGATGAGTTTACAGGCCGTTTAAGTGAAGGGCGTCGTTTTTCTGAAGGCCTTCACCAAGCGTTAGAGTCAAAAGAGGGTGTTGCTATTAAAGAAGAGTCACAGACTCTTGCTGATATTACCTTTCAAAACTACTTTAGAATGTATGGCAAGCTCGCAGGTATGACAGGTACAGCGCAGACAGAAGCGACAGAATTTGCACAGATCTACAGCCTGGATGTTGTCTCTATCCCAACGAATGTACCGGTTACACGTTTAGACCAAAATGATCTTATCTATAAAACGGAGAAAGAGAAATTTGAAGCGGTCATTCATGAGATCAGAGAGTTGGCAAAAGTAGGACGTCCGGTGCTAGTCGGTACGGCTTCTATCGAGAAGTCAGAACTTCTGCATGAACTTTTGAAAAAAGAGAAGATCGCGCACACGGTTCTTAATGCAAAGAACCATGAACAAGAGGGTGAGATCATTAAAAATGCCGGTGTCAAAGGTGCCGTGACCATCGCAACAAACATGGCGGGTCGTGGTGTTGACATTAAGATCAATGATGAGATCAAAGAGCTTGGCGGTCTCTGTATCGTAGGTACAGAGCGTCATGAAAATCGTCGTATTGATAA
>JAUWLG010000022.1 GCA_030613795.1 Helicobacteraceae bacterium | reverse complement strand
CTCCGAAAAGTACCGCATTAAGTGACTTGTGAAACTGGCGGTAAAGCTGAAGGAGTTTGATATCTAAAAGAGGGTCATACGAACGCATGGTATAGGCATTTTGGTACTCCTCATCCATCAGCCATAAAAAGCTTCTGTCGAGGTTTTTAGGAAGGTCAGCTGCCTTATCATTGCCCCGTCCTATATACCAGAAGAAGTAGTCATCTTTGTATGAGAGACTTAACATATCTTCAAGCATGTCAAGTGTATCAGCTGTGACTGTATTGTAGTTAGGGTAGAGGCTCTCTATTCGCGCAACAGAGATCATTGGTCTCTCTGTTGTCGCTTTGTTGATCGTGTTGACGATGTAGTGTCCAAACCATTGACGGTCCGCATCAGTCACAATAACAACACTTTTACCGGCAATGATCTGTTTAAGTGCCTGTGCTATGGTGGCAGTCCACTCAAAACGGGACTCTTCTAGCCATGAGAGCATTGAACCCTCGTCACGAATGCTGTCGAGTGTCCATTTGATAAATGCTTGCACGTTTGACTTACTTATCTAACTCGTAAGCGTTATGAAGTGAACGAACGGCAAGTTCTGCATACTTCTCATCGATCACCATTGAGACTTTGATCTCAGAGGTTGAGATCATCTGAATGTTGATGTTCTCTTGTGCCATTGTCGAGAAGGCTTTAGCAGCGACACCTGTGTGTGATTTCATGCCGACACCGACAATAGAGACCTTACAGATACTCTCATCAAAAGTCGCATCAGTGATCTCCTTTTTTTGAATAAACTGTTCAACAATAGATTTTGCATCATTGAGCTCATTCTGCGGCACTGTAAAGTCCATGTTGGTTGAACCGTCATGCCCAGACGTCTGGATGATCATATCGATATTAACACTGTTGTCTGCCAATGCACTAAAGATATCAGAAGCAATACCAGGACGGTTAACAACACCTCCAAGAGCGATACGAGCTTGATTACGGTCGAGTGCGATACCGCTTACTAGTGGTTTTTCCATGATATTTTCTTCCTTTGTAATAAGAGTGCCCTCTGCATCAGAGAAGCTTGAACGGGTAACTAGGCTGACATTAAGTTTTTTTGCCAACTCAACGGAACGGTTTTGAAGTACTTTTGCGCCTAATGAAGCCAACTCCAACATCTCATCGTATGAGATCTTGTCAAGTTTTTTAGCCGTAGGTTCGATCCGTGGATCGGTTGTATAGATGCCATCTACATCCGTGTATATCTCACACAGATCAGCATCGATCGCACCTGCTACTGCTACAGCAGAGAGGTCTGAGCCGCCACGGCCAAGCGTTGTCACTATGCCCTCTTCGTTCACCCCTTGAAAACCGGCGATCACTAAGATCTTACCTTCAGCCAAAGCCGTTGTCATAGGTGTCGGATCAATACGCTCGATCCGTGCTTTAGTATGCACAGTGTCCGTAATGATTCCCGCACGTCTACCTGTCATCGATGTCGCATTGTGTCCCATTTGGTTTAATGCGATAGAGAGAAGTGCTGCTGTGACACGCTCACCTGAACTCAACACCATGTCAACTTCAGAACGTTCAGGATTATCACCGAAAAACTCTGTATATCCAACCAACTTATTTGTCTCACCACTCATCGCGGAAACGACAACAACAACTTGGTGTCCCTCTTTAATTGTTTTGGAAACACGATTTGCCACATTTTGAATGCGGTCTAGGTCACCAACGCTGGTCCCACCAAACTTCTGTACTATTACCATTACAGTAATCCTTCTTTTTTGAAATGCTCGATAACCTGCTCATACACAGGTTTTTTGAATTTTGCCACCATATCCAGTACTGAGTTGACTTCGATAAATTTATAGTCTTTAAACTCAGGATGCTCAGTTTCAAGGTTTATCAGTGTCTCATCTTTGATACGTACTAAAAAATAACGCTGTGTCTGACCATGAAAAGGATGCATCTTTTTAGCTACATGCTTTGGAAAATCGTAAGAGATCCACTCTAGATGCTCTCCGATCACTTCGATCTCGGCTGTACCGATCTCCTCTTCCAGCTCTCTGAAAAGCGCTTCTGTAGGTGTCTCTCCAGCATCGATCCCACCTTGCGGGAACTGCCACATACCCGAGATATCACTGCGCTCAGCCACAAAGACTTTTTTCTCTTTAGGATAACTCGATGAGACAATAATAGCCGCTACGTTAGGACGATAATTCTTTGTATTACTCATACTTTATATCTTTACTAATGGCATATTTATACCCTTATTTATTACGCGTATTATAGTAAGAAAGATTTAAAAATGGATAAATATAGATGAAGATCGACTATGGAAAATGCCAAAATTACTATTACCTTGTATCCTTAACTACGGTACTGTAAACCCAGAACTAATCCAATCCTAACCCTAAACCAACTAAACTACGCCCATGCTTTTATATATCCATATCCCTTTTTGCGACTCTAAATGCCATTACTGCAGTTTTAACTCCTATGTCGATCTTTTTCATCTTCGTGAGAGCTACATGAACGCACTTTTAGTACAACTTGAATTTGAGTTAAAACGCTTTAAAGCAGAAGAAAAAAGCATAGAGACGATCTTTATCGGCGGAGGAACACCATCCACCGTAAAGCCGGAACTTTATCGTCCGATTTTTGAGCTGTTAAGACCTTATATTAAAGATAATGCTGAGATAACCTCTGAAGCAAATCCCAACAGTGCTACATCTGAATGGCTGGAGGGGATGTACGCCTTAGGTGTCAATCGCATCAGTTTTGGTGTCCAGAGTTTTAATGATGAAAAACTTAAAAAGCTGGGACGTGCGCACAGAGCCGTTGACGCATCATCCGCCATTATGCGTGCAAAAGAAGCCGGGTTCAAACATCTTTCTCTTGACCTTATCTACGCTGTCGACGGTGACACTAGAGAGCTCCTTGCTCATGACCTGCAAGAGGCATTTAAGCTGCCTATCGACCATCTCAGTGCCTATGCCTTGACTATAGAAGAGGGAACACCTTTTGCCTCTACACCGGATGTAGCCAATGAAAAGCTTGCCCTGACCGAATGGTTTTTAAAAAGTATCAAAGCACATTTTCCTACTTACGAAATTTCCAACTTCGGGAACTACCACTCAAGACACAACTTGGGTTACTGGGAATATAAAGATTATATTGGGCTGGGTTCCGGGGCTGTCGGCTTTTTAAAAGAGACCCGTTATTACCCTACCAAAGATGTCCAAGCCTATATTGAAAACCCTCTAGACATTCAGAGTGAACGCCTTAGCGAGGCGTCGATTAAAACTGAGAAGATATTTTTGGGACTGCGTTCTATCGTTGGTGTTTCTGAAAATATACTTTCAAAGCAAGAACTGAAAAATGCCCAGTTGCTTGTTAATGAGAACAAACTAACTTACAAAGAGAACTGTTTTTATAACGATGACTACCTATTAAGTGACGAATTGGCACTCTTTATTCAACAGTAGGTAACGCTTAACTCTTTAGAAGGGCATATCTAAAGACAATTCACCGCTTTTTAAATATTTCAGCGATATAATTGCAAAAACTATTATTTAGGCGGTTGATATGTTTGGTATGGGTTTTGTCGAGATCTTGATAATCGGCGTTATTGCTATCCTCTTTTTAGGTCCGGAGAAACTTCCTGAGACTATGGTCCAGATCGCAAAGTTTTTCAAGTCGGTAAAAACGACAGTCGCTTCGGCTAAAAGTTCAATTGAAGAAGAGTTGCACATTCATGAGATCAAAGAAGAGGCAAACAGTTACAAACGTCAACTGACTGAAGCCAGCAATGAATTAACACGTGTGACCGGTATTGAAGATCTTAAAGATGAGATGCACGACATCAAAAAAGATGCTCATGTCCAGATGGATGCCCCTACCGAACCGTCTGCACCTGCTGCACCCGCAAAACCTGAAGTGGTAACCTTTGCCAAAAAATCAAAAAAGTTAGATGTCGAGACACCTTCAGCAGATGAGAAAGACACAAAACCAAGTGAGAATGTTTAATGTTTGAAGATTTAAAACCCCATCTGTTTGAGCTTCGTAAACGCTTAGGCATCTCTGCCATTAGTATCGTAGTCGCATTTTTTATTATGTTCTATTTTCATGAGTTCCTTTTAGAGTGGATGATAGCACCCCTTAATGAAGCCCTTACAGAGGTTGGTAAAAAGTCGGTTCACGCTGCCGAAGGAATGGTCACGACCAACCAGGTCGGCGGTGCCTTTTTTGTAGCGCTTAAGGTCTCTTTTTTCTCTGGATTGTTACTTGCTTTACCGGTTATCTTGTCACAGATCTGGATGTTCGTCGCACCGGGTCTTTATGCCAATGAAAAAAAGATGATATTGCCATTTATCTTTGGCGGCACAAGTATGTTTGCCATCGGTGTCGCCTTTGCCTATTATGTCGTCACCCCTTTCGGTTTTGACTTCTTGATCACCTTTGGTAGTTTCAAGTTCACACCGCTTATCAACATCGAAGATTATGTCGGCTTTTTTACCAAGATCATGTTTGGTTTCGGACTCGCTTTTGAACTTCCTGTCTTTGCCTACTTCCTAGGTCTTTTAGGACTTGTTGATGATAGACAGATGAGAAGCTTTTTCAAATATGCCGTGATCATCATCTTTGTTGTTGCCGCACTTCTTACACCACCGGATATACTCACACAACTCTTAATGGCAGGACCGCTTATCATACTTTATGGGGTCTCAATCTTACTCGTCAGAATGGTCAACCCTGCTCCACCTCTAGAAGAGGAAGAGGATGAAAGTGCTGAAGATGGTGTTGCCATCTTAAAAGATGCCCTTGGCATTGAAGATGATAATGCAGCCCGATCCACTCAAGACAAGTAGCTACGACTTCACACTCCCCCCGGAGCTCATTGCGACACATCCCGTTGAGCCTCGCGACCATGCACGACTATTAGTGTATGACCGTGCGACAGACACCATTACCCATTCACGTTTTGATAAACTGGACTCTTTTTTACCAAAAGAGTGCGCCATCATCTTTAATGACACCAAAGTGATCAAAGCACGTCTGTATGGTCATAAAGAGAGCGGTGGAAAGTTAGAACTTCTGATCAACCGTCCCATAGATGCCTACTGTGTCAATGTCTATGTCCGTGGAAAAGTCAAAGTCGGTACCGTTATCTATTTTGAAGAGGGTTTTAGTGCTAAGGTCATCACCTTGCATGATGATGGCAGTCGTGATGTCCATTTCTATCTCGACAACTCACAACTTCGTTTTGAAGAGATCTTACCCATCATCGACAAACAAGGGCACATCCCGCTTCCACCCTATATGCAGCGTGAAGATGGTAAAGAGGATGAAAAAGATTATCAGAGTGTCTTTGCCAAGCATGAGGGCGCCGTTGCTGCACCGACTGCCTCTTTACACTTTACCGCTGAGCAGTTTGAGCGTATCTGTAAAAACCATGCCCATGCTTCCGTCACACTGCACGTTGGTGCCGGTACCTTTAAGCCTGTAGACAGTAAGATTATTACAGACCACCCCATGCACTCAGAGTATTACAACATCTCGGATGAAGCGAAGAGACTTTTTGACAGTGACAAGCCTCTGCTTTGTGTGGGTACGACTTCTACACGAACCATTGAATTTCATGCCCGGCACCTAGAGCAGCTCTCCGGCGAGGCCAACCTCTTTTTACACCCGGGTAACAGACCCATGCGAGTCAACCATCTATTGACAAATTTCCATCTGCCGCAATCCACTCTTCTGATGCTTGTGGCCTCTTTTGTCGGTGTTGAGAAGACCCATGAACTCTACCAAGAGGCCATCAAAGAAAAATACCGATTTTACTCGTATGGCGATGCGATGCTTATACTCTAAAACCTCTTTTAGATTAAGAGGTTTTGGAGATGCCCTTAAGTTGCTAACATATCCCTACCCGTCCATCTTTAACCGTGATCTTTCCCTCTAATTCATAAAGAGAGACTTTCTCACCAAAGAGTTTTAAAGCCTCTTCATAACTCGGTATTGTTTGACAGAACTGTAAAAATTCATCATCTTCAATAACTTTGGCCTGACCATACTGAGCAACAAATTTGTCGATATCATAAATGATCTCAGCTTCACCTGCTTTGACAAGGTCCATAGTACCATCACTTTCACCACTTCTATGTGGAAAAGTGTAGATTTTTTTACCCATCTTTTGTGCATACTCCACACTTCGCATCGAACCGCTGTTACGCAGTGCTTCAGAGACGATCAAGCCGTCACCTAGCGCTACGACCATCGCATTACGCGCAACAAAGGTCCAGTTAGCGGCTAAAGTCCCCTCTTCATACATACTAAGCAGCAAGCCTTCATCTTCAATATGTTCGAAAAGGTCACGATGTGTCATAGGGTATCTGATGTCAAGACCACACGGCATAACAGCAATGGTATTAGCATACCCCGCACCAAAATGTGCTTGACCGTCAACACCCATGGCACCGCCGCTGACAATGGCAACACCCACATTGGCAAGTCTGTGTGCAAGGTCTGCTGTCATCTGTTTAGTGTACTGGGTCGGTTTACGTGTTCCGACAATGCTCACTTTTGGTCTGCTTAGCAGCTCTACATTCCCACGAAAAAAGATCTCTTTTGGCTCTTTTTTCATCTCTGAGAAATAGTGGAAATCATCTCTGCAAAGTGTTTGTGTCATTTTTATCTCAGCTTATCAATGCGGACTAACTCTACATTATTAAAAAGAGATGTTGACTCTCTAAGTGCTTGAAGTGTTGATTTGTGCGGATGACAGATAGCAATACACTTGCCATATTTGTTAGCAATACGAATCGCCTTTTTGATTTGCGTCTTTATGGCCTCAACATCATCTTCATGATCTAAAAATATATCGCGGGTTTGATAAGGCATCTTATAACGCTTCATCACCTTCTCAGCCTTAGTCTCTGCTGTAGTACGTGAGTCAATAAACCCTATCTTTTCAAGTCGGAGTGCAAATATAAGTTTGTTCATTGCCTCTGCATCAGACGTAAATTTGCTTCCAGTATGGTTATTAATATACTTAACCTTTGGAAACTGTTGTTTGACTTTCTGAATACGTTCAACTATCGTCTCTTTAGAGTCAGTTGTTAGAAGTGTTGACTTCTCCGGTGAGTGAAAGTTCATCGCCTCCATCGGCAGATGCACCATATAGTACGGCTCTTTAGCTGCCAGTTTAGCTGAGTTTGGGTGCCGTGAGGTTGGCGGTAAAAAGGACATAGTAACCGGAAGACCAAGTGCTTTAATGTGTTTAACATCACCCGAGAAAGAGACATCATCAAAGATAATGGCCAACTTCCCTTTTTGACCTTTCACCTTCTCTATCTTTTTTTCAATATGATTTGGCGGTTTAGCACTGTTTCCATACTCGTGTTTAGCTGTTTTGTTGGTGAGTCTTGTAATCTGCTGCTTTAGTTTTTTTGTCTCTTTTTTATGTTCGGTCACGACACAGACATTCTCATCTTTTGCCTGATTGTACCCCGCGTAAAAACCGATAACACTTGCTGCACCGAGAACAGAGACTATTGCTAAAACCCAGTAAAAATAGTGTAAAAACTTTTCCAGATCGAACCGCTTGTTCGATGGTGATTTTTTAACCGATCTTTTAGAAGTTGTTTTTTTCACTGCCATTAAAATTCCATAAATAATTGATAGGTTTATTTTAGACAACCAAGTGTTAGATGTGGATTAATATGACACTATGTAAGACAATAACAATTTATCCAAAAATGTTAGATAAGTTTGATGAAAGATAAGTATAATTAGCATTATGATTCGAAAAGTCTTTAAAAAACGAAAAAGCAGCCGTAAACTTGATGCTATCATCACCAAATATAAGATACCAAGAGAGTACCTGAGTGTAAATAGACACTCTGTCTCCAAAGCTGTTTTGGTAGGACTTTTCTTCGCTTTTATACCTATGCCAATGCAGATGTTAGCCGTCATCTTAATGGTACCTTTTATAAAATTCAATGTCCCTATTGGCGTTGGCCTCGTTTGGATCACCAACCCGATAACCATGCCATTTATCTTTTATGGGGAACTCATCGTCGGCGACCTGCTCATCCTTAACCCAGTTACCAAAGACCTGGATTTTATAGTCGAACTCTTTACAATGAACTGGTTTTCCAGCGATTTTTTCTCTAAACTAATGGAGATCATTGTGCCGATGTACATCGGCGCCCTCTTTTGTGCCCTGCTCTTTTCTATAACTGGCTACTACCTTGTCCGTTACCTCTGGTGGCGCTCCGTACACAAAGAGAAATACCAGATCAGAAAAGACAAGTTCAATCCTAAGCCTTAGATAGCCGTGTTACGTGTTACGTGTTACGTGTTACGAATGTAGTATAAATCCTTTTCTTTATTAACAAATTACTCGAATTTAGCGAATTTTTCTTATTTGTCTCACCCATAATCAACATATCATATTAAATATTCTTGACCCTATGGTTGTGGATTCACCCGAGGGCATTTCCTTTGGTCACCCGCCTTCGCGGGAATGACGATGCAGGGAAACCACAATAGAATGCAACTTGTTTTAAACACTTCGAGGTAATGAGATTATTTTAAACAGCAACAAGCGAAGCGATGTTAGAAAGGTATATTAATTATCATGTTTTATAAAAACTAAAAGAGTGGTGTAGGTTCAAGGAGTCTAGCGAGGAAGTGCCCTAGTGGGCATGACGAGCGTAACGACGCAGAAGATGCGCCGCTATTTTAGTTTTTAGAAGTGTCTACGATTTTGTTTGCTGATATCCATGGCATCATCTCACGAAGACCATTACCAGTCTGCTCGATAAGAGATGCAGCAGCGTTGTTACGCTCAGCATTCATACGAGGGTAACCTGCTTGACCTTCAAGGATGAAGTCTTTTGCAAAACGGCCGTCCTGGATCTCAGTAAGGATATCTCTCATCGCTTGTTTAGACTCAGCATTGATAACACGTTTACCAGAAACATAGTCACCGTACTCAGCAGTGTTAGAGATAGAGTAACGCATGTCAGCGATACCACCCTCGAACATAAGGTCAACAATAAGCTTTAGCTCATGAAGACATTCGAAGTATGCTAGTTCAGGCGCGTAACCCGCTTCAGTCAGTGTCTCAAATCCTGCTTGAACAAGAGAAGTCACACCACCACAAAGAACAGCTTGCTCACCAAAAAGGTCAGTCTCAGTCTCATCTTTGAAAGTCGTCTCGATAATCGCAGTACGTCCGCCACCGATAGCAGAAGCGTAAGAGAGAGCAAGCTCTTTTGTTGTACCACTTGGGTTTTGACCAATAGCGATAAGGTCAGGGATACCGCCACCACGAACAAACTCAGAACGTACAGTATGACCTGGTGCCTTAGGCGCGATCATAGTAACATTGATGTCAGCTCTTGGATGAATACGACCATAGTGAATGTTGAAACCGTGACCGAAAGCGATAGTAGCGCCCTCTTTCAGGTTTGGCTCGATCTCATCTTTATAGATCTCAGCTTGGTTCTCATCCGGAAGAAGGATCATTACAACATCAGCAGCAGCAGATGCTTCAGCAACTGTAAGTACCTCAAAGTTTTTAGCTTCAGCTTTTGCCCAGCTAGAACCGTCTTTACGAAGACCGATAACAACTTCAACACCAGAATCACGTAGGTTTTCTGCGTGTGCGTGTCCTTGAGAACCGAAGCCGATCATTGCGACTTTTTTGCCCTTGATAAGTTCGATATTACAATCTTTGTCATAATAAACATTCAATGCCATGAATTGTCCTTCATATATACCTCTATTTTGAGGTGAAAATTTCGCGGATTATACCCTAAGTAATTAAAAGATTAGTTTATATAGAGCTTAGTTTGCATAACTTAAGCAACACTTTTAATTTAAGCGTGATAAAATTCAGTCATTAAAATAATTTGGATCATAAAATGAAAAAATTCAATCTACTTAAAGAGATCATTGTCATTGCTAGAGATGACCTTCATAAAGCGATCAACACTAACCAAGAGTTTGCTATCAACCATGAAGGTTACGTTCTTGCTCCTCCTTATGCTGAAAACGAGATCTTGATATTTAAAGGAAAAGCTGAGATGCCAAAAGCGTCTGCACTTACTATCCCTAAACCACAGACTATTGCACAGATACTGGGTAATAATTACAAAATAGTAGAAGATGAAGGTCGTGTTCTCATCAAAGCCGGCGGTAACTGGCAAGAACTTATAGGCATCAATACTCCTAACTCAGAGTATGATGACACAACCGCAGACGGTATTGCAGAGTTTGCTACCAAAGAGATGGAAAGCATCGGTTGGTTCGCCGATGAGTTTGACATTGATTATCGTGATATGGTCAATGAGCTTGAGGCCAAAGTCGATGGAATCATCTTGTGTGTTGAACAAGAAGAGCCATACCAGTTTAGCGGTCTTGGCATGATCTTCGATATCGAAGAGGCAAAAAAAGTCCACTTCGACTTCTGTCAGGCTATTGTCAAAGAGAAACTTGCCAACCACCCGGACTTTTCACCTGACAACCTAACTGTTGACGAAGAGATGGCCGCGAAGTTCTTTAACGCTTTATAATTTTCACGCCAAAGGAGCAAAAGCCCTCTTCAGCCTCCAGCGATGCTATGCATAACGCCTTTGGTTCCAAATCTAAAAAAGCCAAGCAATTGGCTTTTTCTTACGATTTTCATGCTAACACTGAGTTCTGCTCGGCACAGTGCCCACGCACAGACAAGCCGTGCTTTTTTCTAACTTATACACTTATGCAGGATTTGCCCGTAGCCAGCGTTCCAGGATTATCTTGGCCGCTATAGAATCCACACGACCGTCTCGTTTATACTTGACCTTGCCCTTTATCATATCCTCAGCCTCAATAGAGCTGCCTGCCTCATCTTGATAGTGTACAGGTCCCTCAAAATCAACCAGGTTCATAAAGTGTGCGACACGTCTGCGCATCTCCTCTTCAGAACTTCCGCCCATCGGTATACCGATAACAACTGCATCAGCTTCCCACTCAGCAATGACCTTTTTGACAGCCGCAGAGGCTTGATTACGGTTTTTACGTTCAACTGCTTCGAGTGGTGTGACGATCCCCTGCCCGCCGCTGTATGCCAAACCTATACGTTTAAGACCTAAGTCAATTGCGATGATCTTCAACTTATTTTCCTAAGCAGAAAGAGCCAAACATCTTGTCAAGCATCTCTTCATTGTCAAAAGGGCTAGTGATCGAGGCCATCGCATGAATGGCCTGATTCATATGAAAAGAGAAGATCTCAAGGTCTTGGTCCCCAAGCGGTTCGATC
>JAUWLG010000288.1 GCA_030613795.1 Helicobacteraceae bacterium | reverse complement strand
CAAATACCTATAAAGACCTTACACTTCTTATGGATACTGTAGGTGACAATGTCATGCTTATGAATGAGCCAGGACGTTACTACTACGTCAACGCTAGTTACTCATTCTAACCGTTAATGCGGCAGATTAATCGCCGCTATCTATTAAAACTTCTTCCGCCCTTCGGGGCGATTTACACTCTTTTTGTAGCGGCTGACACGTTTCAGCCGTTTTTACCTTCTATACCCTGGCAAGCCACCAACTCATCGCAAACATAATCCCCGGTGTTTTAACTATCTTCTCATCATAAATAAATGTCTTTGCTTTATCGATGGGCAGATAAACAACCTCTATCGCCTCCACATCAATACCGCCACCATCATGTACTTTGTCGTCCTCATCCACTACAACATAATAGAGCTCTTGTTTGGCACCTGCAAAACCGACAGCCGTGTAAAAAGAAGTGATCTTCTTGATTCTTTCAACACTCACAGCGTAACCTGTCTCTTCCTCTATCTCCTCTTGAGCTATCTCAACAAGCGACATCTTTTTGTCGACGATCCCAGCACACAGTTCGTAGGTGAAACCATCTTGATTTTTAAGGTAGACAGGCGGACGAAACTGCTTGACAAGTACAAAAGCATCTTTGCTTTTGTGGTAGATGAGTATGGCCACACTGTCATGGACCTGAACAAGGTCCCAGGTTCGCTTCTCGCCACCTTGGGTGTAGTGCATCCGTTCCAGTTTGACAAAAGCTGAATCGTGACATGGTTCTAATGAGATATTTTCTATTTTATACATTTGGTGATTATATCTGAAATGATCAATTATGAAAGATGTCATAACCTATGACGCTATTCCGTCATTCCTGCGAAGGCAGGCCGAATGGAGTAAAGTGCCCTTGGGTGAATCTACGAGTTTATGCTTTCCTCTAAGTTTTAATTGTTTAATTCCTTTCTTCAAAGGAATGACGAAGAAAGTAACTTGTAAAAGTTTCAGATTTCGAGGAACCATCGCTACGCGAGCGGTACCCTTGTTTTGGTGTAGATTGTGCCTAACTAAGGCCGAAGGCGTACTAATGTGCGTCGAGTGTGCCGCAGTTCGGTGCAAGATGCACCGAAGCTGAAACTTTTTTATTTGACAAGAATGAGAGAGGCCAGACCTAAGAAACTAAAAAAGCCAAAAATATCCGTTGCCGTCGTCAGCAGTACTGTCGAGCCGACAGCCGGGTCGATGTTCATACGTTTTAACATTAACGGGATCAATGCACCAAAGCTCCCAGCGATCAAAAGGTTAATGATCATTGCCAAACCGATGACAAGTCCCAATTTAGGAATGTCAAACCACACATAAGCAACGATCCCCATCAACACAGCGAATATCAGACCATTAAGCAGCGCGACAAGAAACTCTTTGATGACAGCCTGTTTTGCATTGACCACGTCGATATCACCCAACGCCATCTTACGTACCATAACGGTCAAGGTCTGTGTCCCTGCATTTCCCCCCATCGAAGCTACGATCGGCATTAAAATAGCTAACGAAATAAAGGCAGCTATCGTCGCATCAAACATCCCAATAACTATCGACGCTAAGATAGCCGTAATAAGGTTTATAAAAAGCCAAGAAGCGCGGTTTTTAAAGATCCCCAAAAGATCTTCCTCTTGTTCGACCTCATCATTTACCCCGGCCAAGTTATAGATCTGTTCTGTTGCACGTTCTTCGATGACATCATAGATATCATCAGAGGTGATACGCCCTACCAAATGGCCTTGTCTATCAACCACCGGAAGTACCGAGAGGTCAAACTGTTCAAACATCGAAGCAACATCTTCGATATCTGCTGTGGCCTCGACAGAGCGGAACTCTTTAGATTCCAACTGCTCTCTAAACGTCTTGGAAAAGTCAAAAAGGATCACATCTTCAAGTGGGATCGTAGCGATCAGGCGTCGCTCTTCGTTGACGATAAAGACTTGATGAACATTTTCCAGTTCACCTGAGTCTTTTAATCTCTTTAGACGATCACGCGCAGTTTGGATCTTCTCATCCAAGATCGCATCAAAAAGCTCGACCTGCATCCAAGCACCCGCTTGGTCCTCTTCATAATGAAGAAGGTGTTCGATCTCTTCACGATCTTCATCATCAAGTTGAGCGATAACCGCCTCAGACTTATCTTCATCGAATTCATCGATATCTTGGACAAGGTCGGTTGCATCATCTGACTCAAGACCCTCAACCGCTTCGGCCAACTCTTTTGTAGAGAAAAAACTGATCGCCTCATCTTTAAGTTTTTCAGGCAGTTCAAGAAGGACATCCCCACGCGCATCTTGCGGGATACGAGAGAGTGATGAAAAAAACTCATCTTTATCTTCTTTACGGATCTTTTTAAGAAGATAAGCGACCTCAGAGGCGTGAAGTTCATGTTCTTCACTACCGTTTAGGTAAAGCTCCAGAGCGTGCTGCATCTCATTTTCGTACTGTTGCATTGCACTCTCCTTGCACTTCAAACTGGTCATGTTTTATATAACAGACCGCATCAAAATTCATAAAACGATCAACCTGTCTGTTCTCAGCTAAAATTAGCTTAGCCTCTTCATTATACCGTTTTACAATATCTTGAAACTGCTTTTTCTTTTTACCATTAAGCTTCTTTGTTGTTACCTGAATGACACTGCGCGGATTAATCGCACGGTTATGTTTGTAAAGTCCAAAGTGCAGGTGAGGACCGGTTGAGACCCCTGTCGTCCCTACATAACCGATAACCTCACCTTTTTTCACCCGCTTGCCTC
>JAUWLG010000200.1 GCA_030613795.1 Helicobacteraceae bacterium | reverse complement strand
CTCCCCTCTGGTCTGTACGTTTATATACTCGATCAGGAGCATCATCATCAGTACAAAACTGGTTATTGTCGCAGCATGTTTGATCACGTCGACTATCATACTTTATCCTGCTGTTGTGATATTAGATTTTACTCTTAGTTTTCGAAAAAATGACTTTTTGCTCTGATCCATTTCTATATTCATCCTGCAACAATATGTTACTATGATATGAAGAGCACCTCTAAAGAGTTAGGATGCAGCTAACAAAAGGAGAAAAGCAAGATGCCGAGAATCGAACCATTTGAAAAATTTCCGCAAGAGTATGAAGCGTGGTTTGAAAAACATTCAAACCTTTATGATGCCGAGATCGAGGCGGTCAGAAAACTTTTGCCCCCTTTTAAAAACGGCATAGAGATCGGTGTCGGAAGCGGACGGTTTGCCGTGCCGTTTGGCATCACGACAGGGGTTGAGCCATCGGCCAAAATGGCTGAAATCGCTCGATCCAAAGGGATTGACGTTATCAACGGTGTTGCTGAAGATCTTCCGCTCGGGAACGAAACCTTTGACTTCGCTCTGATGGTAACGACGATCTGTTTTGTTGACGATCCGCTGCTGAGCCTGCAGAATATCTACCGGATTCTCAAACCGGGGAGCTGCGTGATCATCGGTTTTGTGGACAGGGATTCGGCACTGGGCAGACAGTATGAAAAAAACCGCCTTAAAAGCCGTTTTTACCGCGAAGCCCGCTTTTTTAACACAGATGAAGTGACCGGGTTGTTGAAAAAGGCTGGGTTTTCCGAGGTTGTCTGTGTCCAGACTCTTTTTGGAAACGATCTGGAGCATATGGACACAGCAGTAAAAATAGGTTCCGGCGAAGGGGCCTTCGTAGCTCTTCGTGCTCGCAAAGAGAGATCATAGAGAAGCTCTATAGTTTTTCAACCACCCTATCCCTGCCCAGATAGTAGACGTCAAAATCATCGGCAACAAAGAGTCTTCCCTCATAACGACTCTTTATCTCATTGTAGATCATCTCGACACCCAGCGTACCGTTTTGGTTATATCGGGGGTCGATATGGTTGGCGATGAGATTCTTGACGCGCTTTTTTTGCGCTGTTATGCCGAGCTCTTTTGCAGTGGTGTGCAGGACCTTTTTTACAAGGTTATCATAGACCTCTTGCGTATAGGTGCACTCATGCACCAACAGGTCCAGGTCTTCCAGATAGCTGCCCAAAACCTCGGGCGTGCTGTTGTCGCCGGCGATGATCAGTGATCTTCCGATGACCGGCTCAAGCATAAATACCTTCGGGTCCAGCTCTTTGCCCTGAAAAGTGATGCTCTTTCCTCTTTTGAGTTCACCGTAAAGCGGTGAGGGTTCGAGTCCGAGTGCTCTCAGTTTCTCTTCATTGAGCCTGTCGGTGATATCGTTCTCTTTAATATAAAAGGCGAAACTCTCTTTGGAGTGCACAAGGGGCAAAACCTTCAGTGAGAACTTGTCAAACAGGAAGCTCTCTTCGCTTTTGTATTCAATGATCTTGAGCACATATCCCAGATGTTCCTCTGAGACATCCAGGGCACACTCCAGAAACGTTCTGATCCCTTCCGGACCGTAGATGGTCATAGGCTTCAAAATACCATCAAGCTTTTTAGTCGCCAACAGCCCCGGAAGCCCGTAATAGTGGTCGCCGTGCAGATGCGTAATAAAGATGGTGTCAAGCCTTCCGATGGAGAGTCTGCTCTGCATGATCTGGCGCTGCGTCGCTTCACCGCAGTCAAAAAGATACCACTTGTTGTCCTGCTCAAACTCCAGTGCGAGTGCCGATACATTCCTCTCTTTGGTCGGTTTCCCGGCACTCGTTCCCAAAAATGTCAGCGTCAATGCGTCCCCCTTTTAGAGCTATTCTCTATTTTATTATAGATAGGCATCGTCCTTTTTATAATATTTTACAATATAGTTTTTGTATTGTTCCTGCCAAAGGTGTCTCAATCATTATCCCCTTTTTTATAATAAAAATGGCTGTCAAATCTATTTTTATCAAGACCTTAATCGTAAGTTTGATTATCTGGAATCCCTATTTCTGGATTTGGAAGTTTGGTTTGAATGACAAATGCGTTGTACTTCTGAACTTTCAAACGACGGTAAGGCATAAGGTCAAAGGCAACCTTTACATATTGTTAAGATAAGAAAATATTAATAATTTTTCTTGTAACATAGTTATAGTTAGTGAAAAAAAAGGAGATAACATGAGTATCGTAAAAATCATCGAAGTATTGGCAGAGTCCGAAAAAAGCTGGGATGATGCGGCGAAAGTCGCCGTCAAACAGGCATCCAAGACGATCAAAAACATCAAATCGATCTATATCGAAAATATGGAAGCCAAAGTAGATAACAACAAAGTCGTTAAGTATCGCATTAACGCAAAAATATCGTTCGTACTCGAAAAATAAGGTATAAAAGCCGGTATTGCCCGGCAATAAACAGCGGCTGATAAAAGTCTCCGGATTTGGGTAGATTGCAATATGCCAGGTCAGCAACGATACTTTAGTGCTGTTCGCTTTTTTTCAAAAATACATCTGCCTCCCCTTTTCTCATCGGATGCACGGCAGTTATTCTCAAACTCCAGTGCAAGTGTTGACACATTCCTCTCTCTGGTCGGTTTCTCGGCACTTGTTCTCAAAAATGTCAGCGTCAATGCATCTTCCTTTATAACTATCTGTGAGTAGATATGTTAGCATTAAGGGCACTTCCAATGCCATTAAGCTAAAGATTTTTTAGATATCTATTTTCTCGTCATCCCGTACTTGATACGGGATCCACTATATTCTAAAGGATGTAGATTGCGGATCAAGTCCGCAATGACGGTCTGTTTTGTATTAACTTAATGGCTATGAAGGACACCTCTAAAAATCTTACGCTTGGAGTCAGACCTATGCCTGAAAGACACCGCGGTGCTAATCCGCAAGATGCCAAATGTTTTGCCGAAGAGCAGCTCGGCAAACTCAAAACTGCTGTCATTGAACTCTCATGGCTCTTGAGCCGCGATTATGCGATGGGTGCGTCGTGCGACCTTGTGGGTGATCGCTATCAGCTCACCTCCCGTCAGCGGCTGGCCATCGCGCGTGTGGTCTGCGCAGATGAGCAGGTTGAAAAACGGCAGGCAAAACGGCTGCCGCTCACTGCCTTAAAAGACAAAACCCTTGTCGTTGACGGTTTCAACCTGCTCATCACCATAGAGACAGCTCTCGGCGGAGGCGCGATCTTCAGCTCTGCAGACGGCTGCTGTCGGGACCTCTCTTCGGTATACGGCTCTTACAAGATCGTGGCAGAGACGAGGCGGGCCATTGAGCAGATCGGCAAAACCATAGAAAAGGTATCGCCGGAAAAGGTTCTGTGGCTCTTTGACAGACCGGTCTCCAACAGCGGCAGGGTGGCAGGATTGGTGCGCGACGTTGCCGCAGAGCACAACTGGCCTTTTGAAGCAGAGCTCACCGACCGCACCGATTCGCTGCTGAGCAGAAGCAGGCACACCGTCATCAGCTGCGACTCAGCCATTCTGGAGCGGACAGGCAGCTGGTGCAACCTGGCCTGCGAAACCATCACACAGCAGATACCCGACGCCTGGATCGTCGACCTGACAACCCCATAAAGCACCCTGATGACAAGAGAAATATCGCTGCATTTATGAGCTAGTCTTTTTTCTTCCAGTTGATGTAAGATTTTATGGAGTATTATTAAAGGGCACCTCTAAAAACTCTAGTCAGTCTCAGAGGGAAAAAGAGAGATGAGATTGAGAAGAACTTTTTTTGAATCATAGCCAAAGCTAAGACGATGAAAAATTCTTTGCAAGATCGCTCTCTTTTCCCCTCCCTACGGGCGTTACAGAGAAACATACACTCTGCGTTGCCCTTTCTTGCCTTAGCTACGGC
>JAUWLG010000260.1 GCA_030613795.1 Helicobacteraceae bacterium | reverse complement strand
GGCAGCGTTTTGTAGATGACCCTTTTTATTAGGTTCATCTCAACAAAATCTGCCACCTTATTTCGGACAAATTTGACAATTAATGTAATGAGACCGACATTGATCGCAATGTTGAGAAACCGGTCATCAAGGTCATATCCGACAGCATGTTTTTCCATCAGGGAGAAAAAGTAGAGCCCAAAATAGAGAGAGAAATAGAACTCGACTTTTTTGTGGATAACAGTCTGAATTATACGAAATACCGGAATGAAGATGATGAAGATGATGATCTCTCTTACCGATAAAGGTGCATCGTAAAAGACCATAATACTATATAAAGCAACTAAGATAATCGCAGTAGAAAAGGGTCTGCTTATAAAAAAGTAATCTTTTTTATGAAACGAATCTTTAGATACAAAAAGCGTTTTTCTTCGATAAAGCAGATTAAAGTAACCGACAAAACCGATAATAGAAAGTGTCCCCAAGAGCATCATGACCTGTCGCTCTTTGTGGGCCTGGTGATAGATCATAAACTCATTGAACTTATCGGAAAGATTGGTGTAGATACCCTTTATATAGGGCAAGGGCGCAAATGAGTTCTTTGAAAAGAGCTCGGACAAGGGGGCCTGATCTTGATAGAAGATGTCTTTGGATAGACGGGACTCCGTCTCTTCTAGAAGGGTGAGTTTTTCATTAATGGCTGTGAGGTTTGTAGTAATTAGGTTGACGTCGATTAAAAGAAAATCATAATATTGCTTGGCTTGATTACGCAGCTTTTCAATCTCAATTATAATATCTGTAATATGGGTCTGTATCGCTTCTGGAGCGGATTTATCGGTCGCATTGATGTGCGTTTCACTCCAAAGTGCTGAGTACTCTTCAAGCTTTGTACGATGAAGATCATAGACTTCGATGCGCTTTTTGAACTGCTGTTCCCAATCTATGAGCTGTTTGTTGTAGACCAGCCACTCCTGATGCAGCTTTTGCAGTGTTCGTACGGTTTGGTTTTCGAGATCTTCATAGACCGGGTCATTCAGCAGTGGGCTGATCGAAGCGATGTATGAGGGCAGAACGTTATGGATCTCAACTATTTTTGGCGCTTCTGTTAACGCATCGGCGACCTCTTTAAGTGCTAGATTGGCTTTAGCAGCCTCTTCGGGGACCTTGCTGAGTTCAATAAAGGTGGGTTTTTGGACTTCCGGTTCACTTTGCTCTATGGGCTGTTCAGTCGTCTCTTGGGCTAAAAGAAGTGGCGATAAAAGAAGGGTGCTGAGAAAAAGAAAATGTAAAAGACGTCTACCCATAGATGAATCCTTCATCAATAAAAAATGATAATCTATATATTATAGGGTTATTATGTTAAATTTTGCGAAGAGGTATTGTTATGGACATGACTCTAAATAATGTTTTTGATGAATATGGAGAGTAATAAAGACAGATAAAACCTTATACTTTATTTACCCTGTTAGATTCAAACAGATTCTTACCACTTTTTGGGTATAATTGCGAAAATTAAAAATCTGCTTAAAATCGGATCATATCTAGGCTTTTTGTAGATGCTCTTTTACGAGTGACTATGAAAAGTCTAATAGACAGAATTAAAGCTAAGGACACTTACATGCAAAAGATTAGAAATATTGCCGTTATCGCACACGTTGACCACGGTAAAACTACACTCGTTGACGGACTTCTTCAACAATCAGGTACATTCGGCGACCATGAAAAGCACGATGAGCGCGCAATGGACTCAAACGATATCGAAAGAGAGCGTGGAATCACGATTCTTTCTAAGAACACTGCTATCCGTTATAACGATCACAAGATCAACATTATCGATACTCCGGGTCACGCGGACTTCGGTGGAGAAGTTGAGCGTGTACTTAAGATGGTTGATGGGGCTTTGATCCTTGTTGATGCTTACGAAGGTGTTATGCCACAGACTAAGTTCGTTGTTAAGAAGATGCTTGCAATGGGAATCACACCGATCGTTGTTATCAACAAGATCGACAAGCCTTCTGCTGAGCCGGATCGTGTTGTTGATGAAGTGTTTGACCTTTTTGCTGACATGGGTGCAACTGATGAGCAGCAAGACTTTAAAGTTATCTACGCAGCTGCACGTGATGGTATCGCTAAAGAAGATATGGCTGACGAAGATGGTGACTTTACTTGTCTTTTCAAGGCGATCATCAACGATGTTCCAGAGCCTAAAGGTGACAGAGAGAATGCTGCACAGGCACAGGTCTTTACCCTTGATTACGACAGCTACGTAGGTAAGATCGGTATTGCTCGTATCTTCAACGGTCAGATCTCTAAAGGGGACAATGTTCTTCTTGCAAAAGCAGACGGGGAGCTTGTAAAAGGTCGTATCTCTAAACTGATCGGTTTCCTTGGTCTTAACCGTATGGAGATCGATACAGCAGAAGCGGGTGACATCGTTGCATTCGCCGGTCTTGAGACTGTTGATGTTGGTGACACGATTTGTGATCCTGCTAACCCGACGGCACTAGACCCAATGCACATCGAAGAGCCGACACTTTCTGTTATCTTCTCTGTTAATAACTCACCACTTGCAGGTCAAGAAGGCAAATACGTTACATCGAACAAGATCCAAGAGCGTCTTGAGGCTGAGATGACAACTAACGTTGCTATGAAGCTTGAGCGTATCGGTGAAGGTAAATTCCGTGTTTCCGGACGTGGTGAGCTTCAGATCACGGTTCTTGCTGAGAACATGCGTCGTGAAGGTTTTGAGTTCGGTATCTCTCGTCCAGAGGTCATCGTTCGTGAGATCGAAGGTGTTAAATGTGAGCCGTTTGAGCACCTGGTCATCGATGTTCCTGAAGATCTTTCGGGTGGTGTTATCGAGCGTCTTGGTAAACGTAAGGCTGAGATGAAATCAATGATCCCAATGGGTTCTGGTTTCCAGCGTATTGAGTTTGAGATCCCTGCGCGTTCATTGATCGGTTTCCGTGGTCAGTTCCTTACAGATACTAAGGGTGAAGGTGTTATGAACCACTCATTTATCGAGTTCCGTCCATTCTCTGGCGCAGTTGAGTCTCGTCCGTATGGTGCACTTGTCTCTATGGAA
>JAUWLG010000059.1 GCA_030613795.1 Helicobacteraceae bacterium | reverse complement strand
CCAAAACCAAACCATCCTTTAGCAGAGACGATCATAGCGATAAAGATAAAGGGGAGTGAGAAGATGGAGTGTTGGAACATCACCAGCTCATTAAAATATTTAAGTCGTTGAACCATTCTTTGCAAGTCTATTCCTTAATGGGCACCACAAAAGCCCTTGTACATTTTTCGTTATTTTAGCGTAACTCTTCTCGCTCACTCTCATACGTACTGTTTTTGTCGTAATACCGAACATCACTGCCTAAAGACAAGGAACCATTTACGGCTTCTTCGAAGGTGTAAGCAAGATCTTTTTTAACCCGACCATCGTCAATACAGTGCACATGTTTTGCCTCTTCGACGATCCAGATCGCCTTGGGCTCATGCGCCTTGACAAACAGGTCGGCAGAGTGTTTTGGCTGAATGACCTCATCTTTCAGACCCACCAAAAAGAGTGTCGGTGTATCTGTTTTATCGACAAAATCGATAGAGTCTACACCCTCAGGTGTCATCATGCCAGGAAGCCAACTCCAGGGCCATAACAGTATGTGCTGTTCCATGATCTCTTCTGCTGCTGCACCAAAGCTTGTCATCGTAGAGTCGATGACAAGCAATCTGACATAAGGGTAGCGGTTTTTAGCGACCGCATCGATGACAAAGGAGCCGCCCATCGACTGTCCGACGGCGACCATCGGCAGATCTTCATTCAAGGCGTGAGCAAACGCTACCGCGGAAGCCACATCATCAACAAAACCAAGCATATCTGCCGCCCCCATTGACTCGCCATAACCGCGATAGTCAAAGATAAAAAGGTCGTATCCCTCGTCAAGAAGCCAGGTCCACTCCTTAAAACGCGACGACATGTTATAGATCATACCGTTTGCCACGACCACCATACCTTTCGACGTTCCTTTCGACCTGAACCACCATCCTCTTAAAAGGGCGTCTTGTGGCGAGGCAAAATAGAACTCTTTATAATCGAGGTCATATTTTTCTGGTGTGTCGTAGACTTTTACATCGGTGGGAAACACACTATATTTGCTGCAGCCGCTTATGATAAATAGAGTTATAAACATAAGTAGAAGATATTTGAACATACACTATTTTAGCAAAAAGCTGATTACTGTTATACTACAAAAATGAAACAGATCGCAATCATCGGCCCTACTGCCTCAGGTAAAAGTGACCTCGCCATAGAGATGGCGCTAAAGCACAACGCCTACATCCTCTCTATTGATTCACTCAGCATCTATAAAGAGATCGATATCGCCTCGGCTAAACCTTCTGCAGATGAGCTGGCAAAAGTAAAACACTTTGGTGTCAATACGATCTATCTTGATGTCCATTTCAGTGTTGCGATCTTTATCGAACTGTATAAAGAGGCCGTTGAAGAGGCAAAAAGAGATGGAAAAAACCTTATCATTGTGGGCGGCACCAGCTTTTATCTTAAAAGTCTGACTTCTGGTCTCTCTGAACTGCCTGAGTATTCACACGCCACAAAACAGCATGTTGCCAAGATGCTTCTTGATCTACCAGAAGCCTATGAACATCTTCTTGCAATCGATGAAGAGTATATGAAAGCCATAGAGCCAAGTGATGCTTACCGTATAGAGAAGATGCTGCTGCTTGTCGTAGAGAGTAAGATGAGTCCGACAGAGTGGTTCAAGACACATCCGCCAGTGCCCATCATTAAAGCGTTAGATATCTTTAACATAGAGGTCGAACGTGCCCTGCTTCGTGAACGCATTGTCAAACGCACCAACAAGATGGCAGACTCAGGTCTCATTGATGAAGTGGCAATGTTAGAACATAAATATGGTCGTGACCATAATGCTATGAAAGCAATAGGCATCATAGAGGTCTTAGAGTATCTTGATGGTACCTGTTCAAAAGAGGAGATGATCGAAAACATCATCACCCACACAGCACAACTGGCAAAACGACAGCAGACATTTAATCGAACACAGTTTGAAGAGGCTGTTTCAGCAGAGTTGAGTGCCCTGCCTGAACTGATCACAAAAGCATTTTAGAGGTATCTTTGCTGTATTATTACGGCAATAATAAACGAAGGAACATCTTTGGGCGAGACCATTGCTAAAAACAAAAAAGCGTATCACGATTACAGCATCGAAGAGAAGTTTGAAGCTGGTATTGTCCTAAAAGGGAGCGAGATCAAAGCGATCCGTGCCGGACGTGTCAACCTCAAAGACAGTTTCATTCGCATCGATGATGGTGAGGTTGTTCTCTTTAATGCCCACATCGGTCTGCTTGTAACTACCCACCACTACTACCGCCATGAAGAGCGTGGCTCTAGAAAACTGCTGTTACATAAAAAAGAGATCGCCAAACTTGAACGTGCTGTCCAAAGAGACGGCATGACCATCGTCCCACTCATTATGTACTACAACCATAAAAACATCGTCAAACTTCAGATCGGGATCGCCAAAGGTAAAAAGCTGCATGACAAACGTCAAGACCTCAAAGAGAAAGACCAGAAACGAGATATTGCTAGAGCGATGAAAGAGTTCTAGCAATTTATCACGAAGTGATAACTTTAGTGCCATAGCGGCTAGCGTAGTGAAATGGGCTTTGCTCATTTTGCGTTCAAATGATAGTGGGCGATGAAAGATTACTGGTTTTTACGCCAGAGTAACTGCCTGAAACAGTGTAATACCTACAGCCAAAGCAGCTAAGGCCATCGCTGCATAATCTGTCATTTTGATCTTTTTATAAATAACTGACAATTCAGGATCATTCAACTCTTCAAATTTCTTAGAACGAATATATTTAAGAGCATCACGAAATGTATCGTCAGCCAACTGTATCTTCCATTTCGGTTTTCCCATCTGCTGATAGAGCTCATTATGGGCTTTGTCAAGTCGGTTAAAAAAAGCTTGTATTGCCATGATCTGTACAAGCATAGCAACGATAAAGAGCAGTGCTGATAGCGTAAAAAGTGTATTTAACATTAGTTCTCGATGTTATATGACAGCACGGCCGGTTCTGAGAAGTTTGGAACCTCATCGTAAGCAAAGACCGCATAATATTTGGTAATATATTTATCACCAAAGTTGTCATAGGTATAAGAGTCTAATCCACCGTAGAGTTTCTGACCATCATATGGTGTTGATGGTATGTGGAATGGGTTTTTCACCACGATCACCCCTTTGAAACCTTCATCATCAGGTCTCTTCCAATCCAGACGGATCATGCCATTTTCAACACTTCTTCTCAAATTAGTTACAGCTCCAACCCCACTGCGGCGTTTTTTGATGTAGTTCAAAATCAGACGCGGACGGTGTTCTCGCGCAGCATCGAGCCAGTTGACTGACTCATTTTTAGCAAATGCTTTTGGCGATGAAGCCTTGATTACAAAGACGATCTTCTCATTGGCTTGAATCGTGTCAACCATCTCTCTAATAGCTAGTGAATCAAAGACAAAACGCTGTGACCTGTCATCATGAAGGTGAGCAACACTCACTTCGTACCCAACTCGCTCTATTACCTCACGTTCACGCAGTTTTGCGTAACTTTTGACTTCATCACCCATCTTCACCATCTCAAGGTGGTAACGGATGTTTCCATTGGCGTTGATCGCTTTAGCATCTAGTTCAAGATAGGCTTCAGAGACTACTGTGTTTTGCATGTCTAAGATCTGAGTCATGTCAAACTCGATACAGCCATAGATACGGCTTGCATTTTTGTCAAAACCTGCTACAAGGCTCTCATCTTTAATATCAGCTTTTGAAATAGTATACTCATGTTGTGAATGCAGTTCTAATTTTGCCTCTTCAAGCGTATACGTTAGCTCTAACTTCGGACGGAAGGTCAGACCGCCGCTAAATGGCCCATAACCGATGTCCCACTGCATCAACTGAGAGCCTCTGCTTAGTGGCAGTTTCGTCGGTCCTTCCATACGAAAGAGAACCTTACGACGTTTTAGGGCATCTTGCAGTATATTACGCTCCTGTTTTGTAAAACGATAGGTACGCCAGATCCCTTGTGAGAGTTGTGATGACTTAGTCGCCATACCTACATAACCTAGGACTTTAGCACTTTTCACATCTTCAAAACTGGTCACATTTTCAATAGTACGTTCATCGACTATACCAACACGCCATTCACCGAACTTCTCAACCTGTACACTCACACGGTTCAGAGGGTAGTAAGAGATACGTGCACTTTTGATCACTGCATTTTCAGGAACACTCTCCAAAGAGAAACCTGTCATACCAAAACAGGCGCCTTTGTTTTCAGAGATACCGACAAAAAGCGAGTTCTCGCCAAAATGTTCTTTGTTTTTAGTGGTCTTCTCACCCACATACCCCACTTCACTTTTAAGCGGAAAGAGTATCTTTGAGAACATTGTCAATTCCGGATCTGTACGTGCACCAATAACAGGTGCAAACGGTGATTTTATATAACGCACCTTACTACAGACCGCTCTGGCAAAGTAGTAGTAATTTGTTGAAGACTCTAACTGCTTGTCCACAAAGGTGTGTCCCATCGTCGTTCCGACACGGTTAGATGCCTGAGTATAACTTTTGACCTTTTCAGATCGATATATCTCAAAATAGACCGTCTCATCTTCTGGATAATCCCAGCTAAGTTCGATCTCTCTACTTTTTACGGACGAGACAACAAAGTTTTCAACACGAGGCAGATGTCTCTCTTTTTGATAATTTGGAACCTCAGAAAGCGCGTAGGTCAAACCGGCGATATTCTCATTGATGTGTTCAAGCATGTTCTCTTGATAATCAGAGATGTTACGTGAACCGACTTCAACCGTCAATGCAAGCGCACCCTGAGAGTAGTAAAACTCACGTCCACTACCAGAGATAAGGCGGGTTGGCGGTTTACCCATATGCACCCCATACTCACGACCGGAAACTTTTCTGATCTCCTCTGCCATGTTGGCTGAAAGTGTGTTCAAGTCGGTTGCATCAATGGCATCTTCGTGGATGAAGTTATGCGCTGGGAAAAAGACATTTCCTTGTGAGTGGTAGTCAAGTGCAATAGAGATGTTTGGATGTGCAACAACAAAGTCTCTAAGTGCAGCTGTCTCAGGCTCTGAAAAAGGCTGTGGACCAGAGTATACGTTAGACGAGGCATTTTTGCTTGGCGCATAACCGATTGAGAAGTTACGGTTCAGGTCTACACCGTAAGAGCCGTCCGCATTTTGACGGCGGTTTTTACGCCAGAAAGAGAAGTGGTTGCGTGAGTACTCAAAACCATCCGGATTGGCACAAGGAACGATATAGAATGTCGAACGCTCTAACATCTGATTCAACTGCGGATCAAAGTCTATATGCTCTAAAAGATGACGTCCGTAACCGACAGCAAGTTCGATCCCAACCCACTCACGTGCGTGAATACTGCCCGTATAAAAAAGTGCCGGGTTGGTGTCTGCATTTTCCATGTCTTTTGAGATGGTCACAACGATCATGTCACGCTCTTCCCAGGTCTTACCGATCGTGGTTACTTTAAAAAGGTCAGGATGTGAGATCTCTGCCGCTCGGAAAAAATCGACACATGCTTGATAAGAGATATATTGTTGACGCACGGTGTTCCTTGAAATGTTATTCTAAAGATGAGAGAAAAAGCAACACAGTGCTATTTCTCGATAAAGGTAGCTCTAAAAAGGTAGTTTAGCGAACAGTTTTGACCAGATGCTAGACTGCTCTGGCGTAATACACTCTAGCTCTTCAAGCTCGTCAAATGTCTCAACCTTTTCGTCGTCAATAAGCTGCTTGATCTCCAAAGCTGTCTCCTCTTCCATAGAGTACAGAGACATAAGCTGGGTCAGTGTCACCTCTTTGAAGTTGATCTTCTCACCCTCTTGCGCAGATGATTTTTGATCTTCACTGTTTACAAAAGCCTCTTTAACCGCAGCAGGAAGTTTATCTTCTGCCAGTGGCTCGATAGAGTCTGGAATATCACTTTCGACAGACTCATCCGTAAGCTCCATGTCAAAGTTACCCTTGTCTGCTAACCAGTAAGCACCATCCGCTGATGGCTCATACTTGGCAAAGTAGAGGTGGCGAAGAGTACGAAGTACAGAAGGGTCCATCTTGCCTAGCTCTTCCCATGAGAAAAGAGGCACATGTGGCATTCTGAATTTTCCACCGCTTAGATCCCACATGATGTACTGACCGATCCAGTCACGAACATAAGGGAAAGCAGCAAAAGCTGTTGCACACTCCAAGATGTACGGCTCATCTGTGTTTTCATCAATAGCGATATCACAAGCCCAGTACTCAGCCTTAGCTGCTTTAGATGCTTTAACTGCCAATTCAAGTGCGTTCATAGGTACATTCTCGTAACTCATCGAACCACCCTGAGAGGTGTTGGTGATCCATTCACCTTCACCTGAGAAACGCCAGAATGCACAGATAGGTTTATGACCGATCAACATAACACGAAGGTCACCGCTGTATTTTAGAGGGATGGCATCTTGTGTATAGATAGGGTTGTATTTTTTCTCATCTAAAAGTTCTTTCGCTTCTGCAAATGAGTCCGCTTTGTGTACAAAGTATCCGCCGTAGTTAGATGGACCGTATGAACGTTTGATGATCTGAGGATAGGTCGCTTTTTTAAGGTAGTCATACCCTTCTTCTTTGTCATAAAAGATACCCGTCTTAGGTTGCTGAATATCATGCTTGGTACAAAAAAGTGTTACATTCTCTTTCGATTTATTTGGGAACTGTGTCTCAAGAGAGGGGATAAAACGGACATGAGGTAAGGCGTGAGAGATCTCTCTAAAAGTCTCATAGGCTGTTGCCGGAATATTACCGACCAGGACATCGATGTTTTTACGACGTACTTCATTGATAAAACGTGTTTTGTCATTTTTCCAGTGATACGTTACTGTTTCGATCTTGTCCGGCCATCCCTTAAAGTTGCTCTTGTCAAAAAAGCGCAGGACGTAGTCCATATAGAGTAATCCCAGTTTTGGTAGTTGTTTCTTTGCCATTATATTCTCCCTATTTTTTTGTAATTCGGTCGATCATGTTGACGATCAGATCTATTTTTCTGTCGTTAAAGTCAAGCCCCATCGCCTCTTGGTCCGGTGTTGCAAAAGCAGGGAGGCCGTTCACTTCAAGAACAACATACTCTTCTCTCTCCTCATCATACAAGATGTCTACACCACCGATTTCTAGACCTAGTGCTTT
>JAUWLG010000006.1 GCA_030613795.1 Helicobacteraceae bacterium | reverse complement strand
GTTTAGCCAGTAAAACCCTCGTTCCTGACTCTTTTGAGCACCTAAGCCATTAAAGTAGAGATAGCTCAATGCACGTTGCGCTTTAGTGTTCTCTTTTTTTGCCTCTTGTTCATAAAGGGTGAATGCCTTGTTGTACTCTTTGGCTTTAAAAGACAAAAGTGCCTCATCCAAAGGAGCAGCCAATAGTGTTATAAATCCAATAAGGGTGAGAAAGGTAAAACGTAGCATCTTAATAAATATGCCCAAATTGTAAGAAGGTTGCCAACCCGAGTGAGACAACAATAGTACCGCTGACCATAATAATACGTTTTGTTTTTTCAGAAATACCATACTTCTCTTCAAGGTAGTCACCTAGTTTGAGTGCCGGTGCTATAGCGAAGAGGAACATTGGAAAGGTGTAGACTAAGATCATAACCAGATCGAGTGATGTCATTATTAATTCTTTTTATTGAGGTATATCAAATTCATTTGCTTCTTTTTATTATATCATTGAACGTTTTTATAGTCATGACGCATATCAAGAAAAAAGGAAAAAGATGAAGAAAATGGTAAAAATAACACTGGCATCGGCTGTTTCACTGCTCTTATTGGCAGGTTGTAGTGCAGGCGGTATACAGACTGGTGAAGAGTCTATGAGCGGTGGTTACGAGTTAACACTTAAAGGGCATACTAAAACTGAAGCTGTCCACGATGCTATTATGAAAGCCGGTGAAGCAACTGGCTTGAAGATGACAGAGTTTAAGTCTAATGCAATCATTGCTGAGAGAACTGATGGTGATGACAGTGCCAGCGCTACGGTCACATTTACAAATGATAAGATCATCATTATGCAAGAGACCGGCGATATTGACGCTGATGATCTTCTAGAAGCTATTCAAGAAGAGCTTGAAAAAGAAGAGACGCACTAAACTACTGTAGATCCAAATGCTTCTTAAAAGCTTCAGGGTCTACATATCCAGAGATAATATCATGAGCAAATAGTTCTTCACTGTTCAAAAAGAAGAGTGACGGATAGTTCATTGTATAGAGCATCTCTATAGGGTAGCTCTCTTTTTGTCCTTTGGTCACAAGCACTGCTACAAACATCTCATTGACCTTCTTAATATACGGCTGATCTCTGAATGTTGTACGCAACATCTTAATACAGAGCGGACACTCATCTTCCATAAGAAACACCATAAGCAGTTTTTTCTCTTTTAAGGCTTCTTGATGTGCTTTTTCATAACTGCTGTGCCATCTTATATGCTCAGCCTGCAGAAGTGAGGCAAACAGCAGACTCAGTAGAAAAACTAACTTCATTCTTTGATGTCATAGGGAACAAGGTCACCGCTCAGTGACTTCATAAAGGCTTCCATATAGTCCAATTGTCTCTCGGTAAGATCAACCCCGACTTGGTGGCGTCCCATTAGAAAAAGAGCTTCACGAAGGGTCTTGACCACACCATTATGATAGTAAGGTCCTGTTTTTTCAATATTTCTCAAAATAGGAACACGAAACATCTGATTTCCATCTTTCCCCATAAATCCGCCTACATTTTTAAAGGGGTAAGGATGGTACATCTCGAAATTCAGTGACACATCAGCTACTCCTCGCGTTTTCGTCTTTTCGTCATAGTCAAAAGTGAGGTTGAGAATACTGTTGTAGTCTCTAAGCGGAAACTTCTGGATCTTCTGACCGCCAACGGCTGGACCAAAGTGGCACCCTTTACAGCCGATATCGATGAAGATGTCAAGACCCACTTGGGCATCGGCACTCATAGCACTGTCATCCCCGTCCAAGAAGCGGTCAAAGTCACCTCGTGTGACCAAGGTCTTTTCATAGACCTCAATAGCCTTTGCCATGTTATCAAAGGTCACCGTCTCATTCCCCTCAAAGATCAGTGCAAACTGTTCTCTATACTCGGGGTTCTCTCTCATCCTCTCCTCAATAAGTTCCGGGGTGGATGCCATCTCAAAAGGAGCCACCGTCGGTCCCTTTGCCTGTTCACGTAAAGATTTTGCACGTCCATCCCAAAAGAGGTGTTTAGAGTAGGCACTGTTTAAAACGGTAGGTGAATTCAGATGAGAAGGGTTGGGAAGGTTGTGATAACCAATAGCGGTTGGTTTCCCATCAACACCCCCTTCGTCTAATTTGTGACATGTTGCACAGGAGATGGTCCTGTCTTTAGAGAGGTTTGCATCAAAAAAGAGCTTTTTACCCAGTTTTATCTTTGCAAAAGTCATGGGATTTTCAGGGTCATCTACATCAGCCCGCAGCTCTTCATAATCAGTTGGAATGGCCTGAAGGCCTTTTGAAAGTGCTTTTTCTCGTAGTTGCTGTGGAGTCTGAGCATTTAGTAACAGTGTTACTGTAAATAAAAGTAAGAAGATACGCATACAGATCATCACCTTTTAGTTTTTAGTTAGATAGATATATGTTATATTAATGGTTGATTTTACTCCGATTCAGTTTAATTGATGATGATATAAATCAAGCATTTAATCGTCACTACTTTTTTTGTTAGTAACGATATTCGATCGGCAACTTAGATGAGATCTTATTTTTATCAAAATTGGTTTGGGGGTTTGCAACATTACCAATCGTTGCAACATCTTGAACAAAATCTTGAATGTAGTATGTTCCACTGTATCCTCGTCTTTCAAGGTCAGATGCAATTGCATTGATATCATCTTCATTTAAAAGGTCACTATGCAAGGTTGTCCTCACCTCAAAACTAACATTCTCTTTTAAAAGTAACTCCAGACTCTCTTCAAAATAAGTGAAGTTCCGGTTTTTAGTGATGTCATAGAACTTCGCCGGAGGGGCTTTATAATCCAGGGCAACGTAATCGAGCAGGTTCTCGTCAATGAGCTCCTTGATCTTCTGAGGGTAAGTACCGTTTGTGTCAAGCTTTATCTTAAAACCAAGTGCCTTGATCTTACGACAAAACTCTGTAAGCCCACTGAACATAGTTGCCTCACCGCCTGAAAGCACCACCCCTTCAAGCAGACCGACACGTTTTTGTAAAAATTCAAGCGCCTCATCCAGAGAACGATTCCCTTTTGAAAAAACAATGTCGCCGTTATAACAGTATGAACAGCGCATATTACACCCTGCAAACCAGATAATAGCACTGAGATGATCAGGGTAATCCAATGCGCTGAAAGGCGTTATATCATAGATAGGGCTAGGCGACACAACGTGCTGATTCGATAAACTGCTTGCGTTCACCGTGTTCACCCTTTTTACCGATGTTAAAACTCTCTACAGGTCTATGGTAACCCATCACCCTTGTGTAGACAATACACTTGCTTCGTTTGGCTTCTAGTTGTTTTAGTATCTCTTGATTTGACATTTTTGATCCTTTTGTAATTGATTTGTTCTGTCACGCAGTGACAGGCTCTTTGCCTTGAGGTAAAGCCGTACGCTTTACGCTCTCCTCTTGCCTCTTGTACTCTTGTACAAGCTCCTCATCACACTGAGGACAATACTCATGCTCCCCACTGAGATAACCGTGTTTTTCGCAGATCGAAAAGACCGGTGTTATTGTGATGTATGGCAGCCTGTAATTTGAGATGACATTTTTCACCAGTTTTCGGCAGGCTTCAGTCGAACTTATCTTCTCTCTCATATAGAGATGCAGTACGGTTCCACCTGTATATTTGCATTGCAGTTCATCTTGAAGATCGAGGGCTGCAAAAGGGTCATCCGTATAGTTTGCAGGGATCTGTGATGAGTTGGTGTAGTAGATATTTTCGTCAAAACCGGCTTGCAAGATGTCGGGGTAACGTTTTTTATCCTCTTTGGCAAAACGGTAGGTCGTCCCCTCAGCCGGCGTTGCTTCAAGGTTATAAAGGTTGCCTGTCTGCTCTTGAAACTCGACCATTCTGTCGCGCATATGCTCCAAGATTTTTATCGCAAACGCTTCGCCCTCTTTGTCGGTGATACTCAAACTCTCTTTACTAAAGTTTCTTATCATCTCATTCATGCCGTTGACACCAATGGTGGAGAAGTGGTTATTAAAGCCCGGCAGGTAACGTGCAGTGTAGGGGAATAGCCCGCGGTCATACATCTCCTGGATAAAGACACGTTTTTTCTCCAGTGTCGACTTGGCCAGCTCCATTAACTTGTCTAGCTGTGCATAGAGCGCTTTTTTATCGCCGGCATATTCATATCCAAGACGAGCCATGTTGATGGTAACAACTCCGATACTTCCTGTCATCTCAGCCGATCCAAAAAGACCGCCGCCGCGTTTTAGAAGCTCTCTAAGATCAAGCTGCAGACGGCAGCACATACTTCGCACATGCCCCGGTTTATAAGCTTCTGGGTTCTCAACTAGCTTACCCTCTTCATCACGCATATATTGGCTTCCAATGAAGTTTTGAAAGTAGGACGAGCCGATCTTGGCACTGTTTTCAAACAGTATGTCCGTATTCTCTCCATACCAGTCAAAATCTTCCGTGATATTTACGGTAGGAATAGGAAAGGTAAAAGGCTGGCCATTACGATCACCCTCTGTCATCACCTCATAAAAGGCTTTGTTAATGACATTCATCTCTTTTTGGAAATGTTTGTATGTCATCTGCGTAAAGCTCTCGGCCCCTCTTTCAAAGGCTTCCAGTAAAAGCTCTGCATCATCAAGGTCGCTGAAAAGATGATGCTGGTTTTTAGTCGGGATCTGATCTTTCAAGTCGCTTGGCACGGTCCAATCAATGGTAATGTTTGTAAAAGGACTCTGTCCCCAGCGTGCAGGAACATTCAAGTTGTAGATAAAACTCCGTATCGCTTTTTTCGTCTCTGAATAACTCAATTTATCTTTAAAGAGGTATGGCGCAAGATAGGTGTCGAATGAGCTAAACGCTTGCGCTCCCGCCCACTCGCTTTGTAAAATTCCCAAGAAGTTAGCCATCTGTCCAAGTGCCTCTCTTAGGTGTGAAGGGGCATCCGACTCAACACGCCCGCGTACACCGTTAAAACCTTCGTCCAGCAGAACACGCAGACTCCATCCCGCACAATATCCGGTCAGACAGTCAAGATCATGGATGTGATAGTCCCCATTGCGATGAGCGTAACCCTCCTCTTTGGAGTAGATCTTGTCAAGCCAGTAGTTGGCGATCACCTTACCCGCACTGTTGTTGACCAATCCAGCATTAGAGTACCCCGTATTGGAGTTAGCTTTTATACGCCAGTCTGTTCCATTGATATACTCTTCTATGGTCTGAACCGCATTGATATAGGTTGTGTCTTCATTAAAGCCATGAGGAGAGTGTTCACGTTTCATCTTATGCATCAGACGATAGAGCATAAAGGATTTCATAACGTCAAAATAGCGTGCTTTATAGAGCTCTTTTTCGATCAGATCCTGAATGTCTTCGACCGCAGCGGTGCGTTTGGGTTTGAGTCTGTCTATAACCCGAAAAAAAACACTATTATCATAAGTGACATTTTCACTTTTAAATGCTTTTTTGATGGCATCTTCTATCTTATAAGGGACAAACTCTTCACTCTTACCGTTTCTTTTTAGTATCTCTTCCAACATATCAGCTCTCCTGTCATCTAAGTATAAAAAAAGATACTGTCAAACCGTGTCAATTTATAAAATAAATATCAAAATATCGAAGTAGAAAAACTTGTAATAATAATGTTTAGGGGGGATAAGGGTGAGAGGCGCATCTTAGACTTAATATTTAGGATAAAATCTTAATTAAAGAGTATTTTACATTAGGAGTGTGAATATCTCTTTTTGCACCTCTAATAACAGTGTAGAAAAAGAGTCTGTCAAATGTTGTCAAAATTGTAAATTTAGATTATTTTTATTTATTACACTTTATTGACTGGTATGTACATTTTTCAAATTATATTTTTTTGAATTTCTTTAATATGAAGTTTTAAAAGGAAGTTTTTAGTTCAGAGGTGCGAAAGGGATTTCGTCGTTGTCTTAAGGCTTTGAATCTTAAAAGGACACCTCTGCAGAAAGTATAGAAAAAGAATCTGTCAAAAAATGTCAATGCATAATAATTTTAAAATTTCTACTTAGTATATAAGACATACCCTACACCATAGACCGTTGAGATCGTGTCAGCAGGCAGTTTAGGACGAATACGCTTCATCAAAGAGGTAATAGAGTTTGAGGAAAATTCTCTCTCCGGCTGATCTTCATAAAGATGGTTATAGATATCAAAAACGGAGACCGTTTGATTGGCATGCGCACAGAGCAGATCGAGCACTTTTTTCTCTTTCTCTTTTAACCCGACCTCATCATCGTCATGAAACAACAGCTTTTTAGAGCTGTCCCAGAAATAGCCCTCTTTCAGATCAACACGATCTGTGTTTTGACGCAGTTCATCTACTAAAGAGAGAAGCAGCTCTTTTAGAAGGTCACTTTGAACCGGTTTTATCAGGTACTTGACCAAATGCAGCTCTATTGCCTGCATCAGCTTCTCTTTTTCCGAGTGGGCCGTTGTGATGATGATCTTTGTCTTTTTATCTTTTTTACGGATCTTCTCGATCATAGAGAGCCCATCCATATGTGGCATATGAATGTCGGAGATGATGATGTCAGGCTTTTTATTTTCATAGATCCTAAACGCATTCAACCCGTCTTTAGCTGTATATACATGTTCAAAAAAGAGTTGCAGATACTCTACCATGGGGTCTAAAATCTGTTTCTCATCTTCAGCTACCAACACTGAAATATCACTGATCTTCTCACTCATTTGGCACCACCCGCTCCATCGCTATACTGAACTTGGCACCCTCTTTCATGTTTTCACCATGCAGTGTGCCGCCCATACTGTTTTCGATGATCATTTTAGAGATATACAGGCCCAGCCCTGTCCCGGATGAGCGGTGTTTTGTGGTGAAGTATGGCTCAAAAATACGATGGAGGTTCTCCTCTTTCATCCCGCCTGCATTGTCACTGACCTCCAACACAACATCGCCATCTTTTTCAAAGATCTCGATCTTGATGTATGCAGACTCTACTTTTCTATGAATCAATAGATCTTTAGCATTGGTCAAAAGAGAGACTAAGACCTGTGTGTATTCGTTGATGTAACCATGGACATAATATTCATATTTTGGCTCAAACTGCAGCTCAATCCCTCTTTCAGGCAGATCGGGACCGATGATCTCTAACGCTTTTTCAACAGCATTACAGACACAAAAATCCTCTTTTTGCTTGTTGGGACGAAAAAAGCTCATAAAGTCGTCCATCGTCCCAGACATATATTGAATACTGTTCTCAACCTCGGTAAGCTTTGAACCCAGCTCTTCACTTTCTAAGACGGCGCGTGCATTTTTTTCTTTTAACACTGCGACTATCATGTTTATCATAGAGAGGGGTTGACGCCATTGATGGGCGATGTTGCCTATCATCTCCCCCATATCTGCCATCTTTGCTTTTTGAAAAAGAAGCGCTTCTTTCTCTTTTAGCTCACTCAAGTCGATCACCGTCGTGATCCTTACGGGGAGGTTGTCTCGGTAGCTGTTACGTCCACCTACTAAAGCAGGAAAAACCGTTCCATCTTGACGGATGAGCTCTATCTCAAAAGAGTCAACCTCCTCTGCCGTAAGTGATTCCGTATAGAATGATGCAGACGCCTCGTCCACAATATCTAAAAGTCGCATCTGCATAAATTCAGGCTTTGAAAACCCAAAAATATTTTCAGCTGCAGCATTTAGATCAATAATACCTTTATCATCCGAAGAGACGATGACAGCTTCATGCATCGTGTCCATCAAAATCTGAAAATGGCTCAAAGATTCCAACAGAGCAATATCTTTTTTCTTTAAAGCGTCAATGGTATCAATAAGCTGGTCATTATAACCCTCTTCAATATAAAGACCACACTCAAGCTCTTTCATCTGTTTAATGAGCGGATAGACTCTCTCTTTTTCAATAATAGAACCGTGTTGGGGTGCTATGAGATTAATATCCAAGACCTCGATCTTTGAAAGCGCATAATTAAAGATGTCTCTACTTGGCATATACTCCGCGTGGAACTGCTTCGCTTTTTCAAAATAGTCATCTTTGGCATAAAACTCCCAGGACTCTTCAATACCACCAAAGATATCGCCAGAAAAAAGTGTCTTCGTCACTGGCTCATACGAGACAAAAGCACCCGGTGAATGACAATAAGGCGTCGTCACAAATTGAAGATGCAGGTCTCCGGCATGAAGTTTGAACTCCTCTTTGTCTATTTCATAATAATCTGACGTTATCATGTAGTGCTTCACCAAAGGCACCATCCGGCTATGAGTGACCACAAGCAGGTCATCTCGATTTATCAGTTTTTCCATCTCAGGTACTGCTGCGGCAAGATCCGGGTCTTGGTGATGCAAGATGATGTATTTGACAGAGCTCATCGAGCTGATGGTATTGATCTTTCTTACAACGGCCTCAAACTCTAACATAGACCCCGGATCGATCAGAACGGATTCATTACCGTTTTCAATAAAGTAGGGATGACACTGAAAAGGATCGTTTTCAAGGTACATACCAACCCAGTAAATCTTGTTAGCAATCTCAATTGGGCGAGTAAAATCCATATAAATACCTTTTCAAATATCTCTACAGTATATAAAAAATGAAAACCCATTTCTATGATTTGCATCAAGAGTCTAAGAAGACGCTATTATTCTGACAAAGGTAATGATATAAATCAAGCGTTAAATCATTACTATTTTGTTACACTCAACCAATTTAAAAAAAGAGACATTATGGATTTTCATAAATATATACATGCAGTCGGTACAGGCCCCAAAGGGAACAGAGATCTCAGCTTTGAAGAGAGTGAAGATATGATGCGTCAGATACTTGATCAGAGTGTCCATAGCGAACAGATCGCAGCATTTTTACTGGGATGGCGACTCAAACCAGAGACTACAACAGAGTTTAGAGGTGCTATTGCAGCATGTGATGACTACATAACGCATCAAAAAGTTGAAAACTCTATAGAACTGGGCTACCCTTTTGACGGCAAATCAAAAAACCCTTACATCTTTCCTCTAGTTGCCAAAGTGCTGGAAGAGAGTGGTCTGAACCTTGTTGTAATCGGGGATGAACTGACACCGGCAAAAGACGGTATCACCATAAAAGATATCTGCACAAATACCACTCTTGGTTCTAACATCCACTACTTTGACCGGGAAAAATATTTTAATGCCCTGCACAAACTGAGCGAGATCCGTATGCGTTTAGGTCTTCGTACCGGTTTTAACACCATTGAAAAACTGCCTCGTATTGCTCAGAGTGACTACGCGATCACCGGTGTATTTCACAAACCCTATGTCAAAAAATATGTTGAGATATTTTCAGACCGTTACAAACGTTTTGCACTTATTCAAGGCAATGAAGGGACACCGGAGCTCTTCAGCAAAGGGCGTTTATGGATCTCTAAAGAGGGTGAAGTCGAAGAGTTTATTATCGACCCACAACATTACGGCATTAACTACAATAAGTCATGGGATTCGATCACTCTCGAAGACTCACTTAAAAAACTCTCTGATCCATCAGCTGAGTACTTAAAACTTGCAAAACTAAACGCTGCCGTCTATCTTTTTGTAACAGACAAAGCAGCCAGTATTGATGAAGCGTTTCAGATACTTGAGGGCACCTCTACAAACCCTAGTTAGCCTCAGAGGTACCCTTTATGGATAAATTCTCCAACCACGTCAAAAACATCTTACACGGATTTTTTCTGGCAATCGGGACGACCATTGCCGAACCTTCAACGATTTTGCCGCTAATAGTCAACTACTTTGGCGGTAGCTCCATGCTCGTTGGCTTTTTTGCTGCCCTGCTTCGCGGCGGCGCGATCATCGTTCAACTTTTTGCAGCGTTTCAAGCCCAGAGTTATGCCTTGATGCTGCCATATCTCCGCCGTGTCTTTCTTGTACGCTTTTTTGCCTGGTTTTTTATTGGTGTCGCCATTGTCTTCTTGGGAGATGACCACCCCAACCTCACCCTCTTCTCTATCGGTTTAGGTCTCTTTATCTTTTCATTTAGCGCGGGTTTTGGTGCCATCTACTTTAAAGACATCATCGGCAAGATCTTTACCCATAAGTTCCGCGGCAAGACCATGTCATACAGACAGTTTTTCAGTGCCTTCGGCGGATTGATCAGCGGGGCGATGGCAGCACTTGTTTTGGAGATGTTTGAGGCGCCTTATAGTTTTGGCTATCTCTTTATCATCAGCTCTTTTGTGATGGGTCTAGGCTACCTTGCCTTTGGCAGTGTGGACGAACCGGTAAAAGAGGAAGTCTCACAAAGAGAAGACTCCTTCAAACAGTTCCTGCACAACTCTTTGGCACTTCTAAAAGGAGATAGAGAGCTGCAGACCCAGTTAAAGACCTTTCTCTTTGCCTATGGCTATCTGATCGCCCTGCCCTTTATCATCTTGGATGCAGAGGCGAAGATCGGTCTTGACGGGGTTGCAATTGGTACTTTGATCACGATGCAGATGGCTGGCGCCATGTTAAGTAATATATTATGGCATCAACTCAGCGGCAGAGGACTAAATAAACAGACAGCCCACATCTCCATACTCTTTCAGATAGCCGCTATTATAATAGCCATGATAAGCACATCTCTCTATGAATATATGATTATTTTCTTTCTTATCGGAGCAGCTATTGACGGGAACCGTATCGCTTCCGGCAATCTTATCTTGGCATTGGCTCCACCTAAAAAAAGACCGGTCTATATTGCACTGCAGGTAAATATTCTTTCGTTGGGGATGTTCTTTTCGATTTTAGGCGGGATTATCTTGCAGTTTTTTAGTTACGACATACTTTATAGCATCACCTTAGTGACGCTATTGATCGCATTTATCTACTCTTTTTATTTAGAGCCCATAGAAGTTGTGTAAATAAGCGCGTTCTTCTTGTGTCTCTATAAAGATCTTGACAATCGTTTGATTGTTATCACCTAAGATAATAAGGTCACTGTTTTCAACTCTAAGATGTGTCGCGCCCCACTCTTTATTAAGCTCATCCATACGGAGATGTACTTCGGCAGCACTTGGTTTCTCTTTTCGACCATCACGTTTGTCGACAATAGTAAGCCCGCCAAGTCGTTTTTCAAATACATAAGGACTGTATACATTTATCTCATTAAATATACGTTCATTTTTATCAGCCGGCATGGCACGGTTCATTGAAAGTATCCCCATGATTATAGCTGCAAATGCAACTCCAAAGATCAACCATTTTTTAGCATTCTTCATTTCCATCCTTTAATATACTCTTCTGCTTTTTTATCTAACATCTTCATGCGTTCCTTACCTTTTGGCAAAGTGCTTCGTAAGGCTTTCATCTCTTTCAGGAAATCTGAGATCCCATCAGGAATGGTCTCTTCCAAAAAACGTCTAATGTGTTTCGCCATAGCAGGTGAAGCGCCCGATGTCGAAACGGCGATCGTCAGGTCATCTTTCTTTATATAAGAGGGAAAGATGAAATCGCAATAATCAACAGAGTCAACAGCATTACAGAGGCAATTATAGCTTTTTGACTCTTTAAATATCTCTGCTTTAAGAGGTATATCATCGACAGCTACAATAACAACAGCAAAATCGTTGATATCACCCGTTTCATACTTACGTTTTTCAAAAAGCAGACCCTCTTGGTCAATTCTGTTTTGCATCTCGGTAGAGAATTCAGGTGCGATGACCTTGATGTCATACGTGAAGTCAAGAAGATGGTCCAGCTTCTCATAAGCTATATACCCTCCGCCGACAATTAGTATCTTTTTGTTGTCAAGTTTTAAAAAAGCGGGAAAATAGCCCATCTCTATCCTTTAGAGTACCTCTTATAGTTGCAGTAGCATACCTAAAAAACAAAACATTGCCTCTTGATACAGGTCAATTGACAAATATCAATTCTATCTAATATAAAAGTGATTACAATCATTCAAATCTATTATAAAAGTGAATATACCATGAAACAAGAGATCCTCTCTAGAATTCAGAAGAAATTCCCCTTAGTGGCTAAACCGTTTGAGGTGATTGCAGATGAGTTGGGTATCAGTGAAGATGAAGTACTTGCCATCTTGCAAGAAGAGAAGAAGAAAAACATCATTCGCCAGACCTCAGCTATATTTGACACTAAACGTTTGGGCTACAAGTCATCATTAGTCGCCTTTAAAATAGCAAAAGAGAAGATCAGTGCTGCGGTTAAGATCATCAACTCACACCCGGGTATCTCACACAACTATGAGCGAAACCACGACTTTAATATCTGGTTCACACTGGCAGTGGCACCCGACTCTAAACTAGGTCTGGAAAAGACATTGGAGATCTTGGCAGAGCTGACCGAGGCTGAAGACTACATCATGCTTCCAACACTGAAACTTTTCAAGATATCGGTTAAACTCAACACAACCGGTAAAGATGCTAAAAAAGAGAAGGTCAAAAAGGTCCAACATACAGAGATCGAAATGACACCTCTTCATCATGAGATCATCAAAAGAGCACAGTACGATATAAAGATGGAGAGTGAACCATTTAAAAATATTATTGAAGAACTTGATATTGATTATGAGACCTTCTTCTCAATTTTGCTAGAATTGCAAGAAGCCGGGATAATGCGTCGTTTTGCCTCTATCTTGAACCATAGAAAGGCAGGTTTTAACGCCAATGCAATGGTAGTCTGGGATGTCGATGCAGAAAATGGCGAAGAGATCGGTGAAAAAGCAGCTGCCTTTAGTGCAGTGAGCCACTGTTACCTTCGTCCAAAGTATGCTAACTGGCCGTACAACCTCTTTACGATGGTACACGGCAAGACAACCGAAGAGACCAATGGCATTATTGAAGAGATGGCAAAAGAGATCGACTCCAAATCACACATGCCGCTCTACTCGTCACGAGAGTTTAAAAAAGTGAGAATTGAGTATTTTACCCCTGCGTTTGAGGCGTGGGAAACAGAACATATGAAGCAAGGATCATAAATGGAACTATTTTTTGAGTTAGAGATCGTCTACATCGTTATCGGTATATTTATTTTAAGTGTCACAGCCATTGTAACGACCAGAAGCTTTGTACCTCGTGTCGCTTTCAAACGCGGTATGATCAGTGTGAGTATGATATTGGTGACGATGATCTCTATTCACTACTACATGACAACAACACGAATGGAAGGTGTCAAGGAGATCTTTAATGAAGGCGGTACCATCATCTGCGAGAACAAGATGCAGCGTACGATCTCACGATCAGTCTTGCTCTCTAAAAATCTTGAATGGCGACTGGAAGGTGATCTGTTTGTCTCTGACAACTACGCACGCGATTTTCACACATCACGATGTGTAGATTGGATCGGTGATGATATTGAAAAAGCTAAAGAGGCAAATGTAACTAAATGATAGCAATTTTGAAACGCTACTCCATGGCACTACTGTTTTTACTTTTTGTTGTTACCTTGATGATGCTAGGCACCTGGGGTGTCAAAAGTTTTGGAGACAAGATGCTTAAAGAGACTGATGTCCAAATGCAACCACGTGGGGAGGAGATAAACTAATGGGTCTAACTATCGTATTGATCATTGCCGTAATTTTAACGGTTCTATTTCACTTTGTCGGCGTCTATGCCAATGCCAAAAAAACGGTGTGGGTCATGCTTGTCCTCATGTGGGCAGGTTCTATCAGTATCGCAATGCAGGAGATCTCGCCTAAAGGCTATGAAGACCTTGAGAAGGTTAAAGGCAAAGATGCCGCGCTCGACAAGCTCATTGCAGAGTCTCTTCCTGAAGTCAGTGTTTACGAGATGCTTGTCATCAAAAAAAGCGAGATCGAACTTAAAAAACAGTAACCACTCTCCAACTTCTAAACATGAGGGGTCTATTATCCCCTTACCTTCCAATAAAACAGGAACAGCCTTAAAGTATACAACCTCAACTACATCGCTGGATAACGTATGCATCTCCTTCTATCCATTTTTAGAGCTTGCCCGTTATCAGCACTTATCTATTTACGTTACAATAGAGTAAAGAGACTTTAGGTTATATTCCGCCTACTGTCACACTTCTTATTGGAGAAGACCTCAATGGCGCACCTCTCTCTCTGGATTCAAGCTTTTGCCGGGCTCGGGCTTTTTCTGTTTGGTATGCTTTACCTTGAATCCCAGATCAAAGCCTCCGCCGGACGAGCATTCAAGACTTGGGTACACAAGACAACCAGCACTACATTTAAAAGCCTTATAACCGGTCTATCTGCAACAGCCCTCTTTCAAAGTTCTTCCATCGTCTCTTTAATGGCCCTCTCATTGATCGGTGCACAGCTTATCAACCTCGAGAGCGCCATAGCTATGATGTTCGGTTCTAACATCGGTACAACAGTAACAGCATGGATCATAGGTCTGGTTGGCTTTAAAATGGACATCAAACTCATCGCCTACGTCTTCATCGGTATCGGTGGTCTTGGCGGTATCATGGTGGAGGATGGAAGCCGTTGGAAAAGTCATTTTGGCGGATTAGTGGGTTTTGGACTCATCTTTCTTGGCTTGGAAGGGATGAAAGATAGTTTTTCGACTGTTTCTGAAAGCTTTGATATCACGGACTATAGACCAGTCAACCTCTACTGGTATGCTCTGATCGGTTTTGGTATTACGGCATTGATCCAGTCCAGCTCTGCCTCCATCGCTATCATCCAGAGTGCACTTTTTGTCCAACTCATCAGTATTGAAGCCGCCGCCGCTTTTGTTATCGGAGCCAATGTAGGAACTACTGTCACAGTGATCTTGGGATCATTGGGCGGGACACCCGATAAAAAGCGGACCGCACTGGCCCACCTCTTTTTCAATATTTCTACCGGTGTGGTCGCACTACTTGCTCTGCAACCACTGGTCTGGCTCGCTTTGCATATCATGCCTACAGCCGATAGCGTTATCCAGATCGCTCTCTTTCATACCATCTTTAATGCTGTCGGCATCCTGATCTGGTTCCCGTTCATCGCCATACTTGCACAGTGGCTGCAGCGTTTTTTCAAAAAAGAGCCTCTTCGCGTCACTAAATATATTCATAACGTACCGGTTGATATTCCCGATGTTGCACTCGATGCATTGCGAAAAGAGGTAATGCGCCTTGGAAAAAAAGTAGAAGAGTTTGCCCTTCTAGCTGTCAACGTCCCTCCGCCAAAAGTGCTCGAAGAAGATATTGCTGTGAAGAAGCTTCTGGACCTCTACGATGAGAACCTGGATCTTTCGTATAGCAAGCTTTATAGGAAGATCCGGCGCCTTGAGGGCAAGATCTTTCGTTACATCATGCAGCTTTCACTTAATAACACGAAAGCCGGATTTGTGAAGAACCTCAATACTATTGCACAGCAGACGACCAACCTCGCCACAGCGGCCAAATCGATCAAAGATATGTTGCACGACATCGACAAACTCTATGATGCCCAAAGCAGTGAAGAGCAGGCATTTTTGCGTAACCTGCGCTATCAAATAATTAACAGTGTTAAAGCATTTGAGAAAACGCGCAGAGGCGAAGATGAACCGATGGAAGCGATAGAAGATGCGTACAAGCAGATCGCAGATTCTAACAAAAACAACATGGCCCTGATCCATGATATTGTAATCAACCATGCCATCCATTCCGAGATGACCACTATAGCAGTGAACGACCTGCATCTGAGTAAAAGTTTTACCAAGTCACTACGCAATGTACTGCGCCTACACACAGAGCTTCCGCTGCGAAATAAAGATGACCTCGTTTCCGAATCTATTGAAGAAAAAGAGCACAAAAGTGGCAGTAATACCGCTTAAAAAAAGTGTGAAAGCAACGGCGAAGCCACTCAAAAAAACCACGAAGAAAGTCACAACCAAAAAAACTGTTGCTAAGAAAAGCGTGTCAAAAAAGAGTAAATAAGCAGGTGCAACATGTACAGCTAACAGATCCATGCCTGAGTTTCTACATTTTGTCATGCTATTGCCATATATTCCAATAGCACAACATACTTTTTTCCTTTCATAAGAGATAATTTGTCGATATAACTGTAAAAATATTTCGATGTTCTATATATTACAAAATAGCAAAACATTTTTTGTGTTAGATATTGGGATGGTTTTAGCCTTATTCATATAATATGTTAGATACTAAGTAGTTAAGTTACAAGGAAATCCTATTGAACGATCAAGTGGAAATGTGGGTTGTCATGGCAAGTCATTTTATCGGAGAATGTTTTGATAACTGTAAACATCTATTAGATAAAGACAATGGTACTTTAGAAGCTTCAGTAAGGTTTATCTCTACACAGCTATACATAGACTGCCACTTCAGTAGTGAAAGCTCACTTATCCTGATTCAGGAAGGACAAGAATGGGACGCAGACATAATTAATAGAACAATTATTGAAGGAACAGTTAAATATATTTATATGATATCGTGCAACGATAAAAAGCAACACGAAAGAGCAAACGAATATTCGCATTTATTACCAAATTTTTCTGCAATAAGACGTCATGAAAGAGCCAAAAAGTTTTTGGATGAACTAGAGAATAATGATAGTCTAAGTTGGAAGGTAATAGAAGAACAATTACTTACAGAAGAACAGATAATTGAATATCGGTCTGGATTAAATAGAAAAGAGCGGAAAGCTATTGAACAAAAATGGTCATTCAGTGAAATAGTAAATGAATTTGCCACCTCAAAAGAAGAAGGCTTAGAACTTCTTGCACATCTCGCATATAACTATAGAATGAGTAATCACCTTATTCATAAAGACAGTGAAGGTGTTGCTGTGGTTTGGGATAGCTGTACACGTGATTCATCAAGACAAATAGCTATGAAATTAGGCCATAGTGCCAGAATGATTTCTGACGTATGTATACTAACTCAACTTAGATCCATGTATCTATTAAAAGCTTGTGGCGAAAAAGATGATGTGTTCTCTACCCTTGAGTCGAAATATAGTCAGTTTTTTAATGAACTAACAAAAGCAAGTGAATATTTCAATGAGATTGAGTATGAAACTTAACAAAGCACCAGAGCCAATATTATTACCGCACTAACTAAATACCCAATTTGATGCAATTGGAATTGAATTTTCACGCCTTCCTTCGATGTTTGGGCTTATGGAAAAATTCGACCGAGCAGCGGTATTGACTGATAAGGCTTGGTTACAAAAAGTAAGTGAACTAGAAGGAGCTTTGTACCCAGGTCTAGAAATCAGAGCTTTTAATCGGGATCAAAAAGCAGAAGCAGAAGCTTGGTTGTCGAGTTAGCGTGAAAAAGATAGCTAAACTCCGCTATAATCAATGCTTATTAGATTGATACACACAAGTGAGTATTGCCCAATACCTGAATGTATCAAAATCATTGATTTCAAAGGTGATTAACGCCCCTGGGGTATAATTCGGATATATAGACATTTTTAATGTCCATGTATCTATTGAAAATCTGGCAAACAAGGTATATCGTGGAAAGTAATAAATAGTATGTTCAAAAAAACCTTGATAGTCATATTTGTTATATTCTGGATTGCGCTGGCCATCAACCCTGTTAGTTTTGGTATATGGGCACTGGAAAACATTCTGGTCGTCACAGTATTCCCTGTGGTGCTTTGGCTCGACAGACGTTACAACTTTAACAACTGGACCTACCTCAGCCTGACAGCATTTGTCATTTTGCATCTGTTTGGCGCACATATGACCTACTCCGGCATGAGTTATTTCATCTGGTATTCAGAGTGGTTCGGTTTCGAACGAAACTACTACGACCAAGTGATCCATTTTCTATTCGGTCTGATGGTGTTCGTGCCGTTTTTTGAAGTATTTTACCATCAGGGTATTTCCAAAAAATTAAGCTACCTGATCGCGTTTTTATTTATCTCTAGTATCGGTGCCTGGTATGAGATCCTGGAGTGGCTCACCATGGTGGTGTTTTGCCAACAAACGGAGGAGGTCTGTTTAGAGGCCATCACCCAGGGCGACATCTGGGA
>JAUWLG010000237.1 GCA_030613795.1 Helicobacteraceae bacterium | reverse complement strand
AGTCGTTATAACCGTGGCGGTTTGATAGAAAATGAGTAATGGTATAATAAGGGTACCTCTATAAACCCTAGTTAGCCTCAGCAATACAGAGAAAGGTATAATCAAGGCGGTACTTTGAACGCCTAGCCCTAGCTAAGGATATTTCAAGCAAAGAGTACTGAATGTACTTTTTTCTTGAGTAAAGTAACATACCTTGTGTATATCTTTCTCTGTATTGCCCGAAGGGAGGGCATAAGAAGCGCAATCTCCATCTTTTTTTCTTATCGACTTAGCTATGGCTAGGTCTCCAAGAAAGAAAAAACGGATCTCACACTTCTTATGCCCTCTTAGCCTGATTAGGGTTTATAGAGGTACCCTTAAGTAATAGATACGTCAACAAAGGATCGTAATAGATGACACTCGAAGAGCGATACAAAAGACTTAAACAACATCTTTCAGAAGAGAACCCTCTTCTACTCGGCATTACGGACAAATATATGGACTTGGATAAGGTTGGACATAAAACCGGACTCTTAGCAGCTGATGAGAGTTATACAAGTCACATCTCATGGTGGCCATTGATCTCTGTCTTAGGTACGTTCTCTGCAGGTAAGTCAACATTTATCAATGACTACATAGGCGAAAAGGTACAAACTAGCGGTAATCAGGCAGGCGATGACAAGTTTACGGCGCGGTGTTATGGTAAAAACAGTGAAGCGACGACACTGCCTGGAATGGCCTTAGATGCAGACCCTCGTTTTCCTTTTTACAACGTCAGCGAAGAGGTCAATAAGGTACAAGTCGGTGAAGGTGACAGAGTCAACCAGTATCTGCAACTCAAAACGGTCAAGTCAGAAGCACTAAAAGGTAAGATCCTTATAGATTCACCGGGTTTTGATGCAGACAGTCAACGCGACACCATCTTACGTCTTACAAGTCACATCATCGACATGTCAGACCTTATCTTGATCTTCTTCGATGCACGTCACCCAGAACCAGGAGCCATGCGTGACACATTAGACCATCTGGTCAAGTCAGCAATGCACCATACAGATGCAGACAAAGTCCTCTACGTCCTAAACCAGATCGACACAACTGCACACGAAGACAACCTTGAAGATGTCATAGGTGCCTGGCAGAGAGCGATGGCACAAAAAGGGCTTATTTCGGGGAGTTTCTACACGATCTATAATGAAAAGTCGATCTCACACATTGATGATGAGGCTGTCAAAGAGCGTTTGAAAAAGAAAAAAGACATAGACTTAGAACGTATTTTAAGTCGTATTGACAAGGTCGGTACTGAACGTGCTTACCGTATTGTCAGAGCCTTGGAAAATATTGCAAAAAGCCTCAAAGATGACAAGTTAGTGTCGTTACACGAAGCGCTACAAAGATGGAGTCGTAACGTTGTATGGGTCAACCTGTCTGTAGCCGCTCTTCTTGTTGCAGCTCTTGTGACACTAGAGATGCAGTTTGGTCTTCTTAGTTCGTCTAGTACTGTGTTGACAGCTGTTTTGGCGGGCGCTGCCCTTGTCGGTCTTTATGCCCACTTTTCTATCCGTAAGTTTATGGCTAACCGTGCGTCAAAAAGCTGGGAAGAGAAAGATCCAAACATAGCTCGCGCCATCAGACACAACACCAGATGGTGGAAGCCGGTCTTTGGCCCTACTCTTAAAAGCTGGGGTAAAAAAGAGAAGAAGTCTCTTGAAAGCTTGATCGAGCAGAGCAAACTGACATCCAAGATCTTAACGACCAGTTTATCAGCCCTTCTGGAGAGCGAGCAAGCAGCAACCAATAATCCATTCACTTTTATAAATAACTGGTAATTCTGAACTTGATTCAGAATCTAGCTCTTTATGACAATGTAATTGTCATTTGCATCAAAAATGTAGTGGATCTCATGCAATATAAATAAAAGCCTTACGCCTTTTTTACAAAAGCCGCAGTGATCGCCATAGCCCCGATACCCGGTATCTTACAGTCTATATTGTGGTCAGGCTTGTCAAGAAGTCGACCGACTTTGACTTTAGTACCAACCTTGATAACCGATGAACTTCCTTTGATCTTTAGATCTTTAATAACCGTAACACTATCACCGTTTTGCAACACTGTACCATTGGCATCTCTAATAGTAAAACTGCCCTCTTCTGTTGCATTTATCGACCACTCATGCGCACACTCAGGACAGACCAGCAGTTCACCGTCTTCGTAAGTATATTCGCTGCCACATTCCGGGCAATTTGGTAGTTGTTGCATAGGTTTCCTATAATATATGTCTAACGTTTGAAGTGAGCGACAAGGTGATATAACTTCGTGGATATTCTGTCTATCATCTAAATAATTTTAGGCAATAAAAGTTGGTATTTTCGCAGTTTAACCTTGTTCGACTCCTCTGATTTGTTAGGTGTTTGCCTTATCAGTAAAGCTTATTCTTTACTCAACAGTGTGTGCCATATGCTTACCCTTATGGGATTGAGCGATGACATTTTGCTTTATCTTTGTAGATGAAGTTTGTGGGTTATAGCTAACTTGAACTATTCTTTTCCCTTTTGATTTTAGATATTTCTCCACTGCGATATTGTGCGGCTTATCTCCCCAATCCTCTCCAATTACAAAAATATCAACATCTAGCTCTTTACAAGCTGATACATATTCGAGTTCATGGTATGCTCGTACATCATCAACACATCGTAAGGCTTTAAGCATTTCCATCCGTTGCTCTAAAGGGATAATAGGAACATTTGGTTTATAAGAATTTACTACTTCATCAGAAGCTACACCAACTACAAAAGTATCACCTAATGTTTTACAGTATTCTAATAAAGCTAGATGACCCACATGCAACAGGTCAAAAGTACCTACAGTATATACAACCATAATTTATCTCCTTATAGTAAATAATATTAATTGCTGTACAATACCATTTTTATGCCAAATACTTACAATATACAAACAAATTTACTATTTAATTAAGGGACTTATTTTATGCCAAAAGAAAATTCTATGACTAAAGAAACACAACAACCCACTATTCTCTCTTATGTTAAAGACTTTCCAAATCTTTTATCACTTTCAGGATTAGCTTCTACACTACTTGCCATCTATTTTAGTATCACTGGTCTTTATGCAGCAGCAATGATTGGAATGGTTTGGGCTGTCGCTTTTGATTGGGCTGATGGTCTTGTTGCTAGAAAACTCAAAGGGCGAACTGCTACAGATGCAAAGTTTGGAGGGCAACTTGATGTACTCATAGATATTGTAAGCTATGGTGTAACTCCTGCAATTTTACTTTTAAGTTATGGAAAATTCGAGCCTATATTTT
>JAUWLG010000311.1 GCA_030613795.1 Helicobacteraceae bacterium | reverse complement strand
TACGTATTACGGGCCGTCTGAAAGATATGATCATCCGCGGTGGCGAAAACATCTATCCCCGCGAGATCGAAGATCACCTCTATACCCACCCAAAAATTGCCGAAGTTGCCGTCTTTGGTGTTCCCGACGACTATTTCGGCGAAGAGATCATGGTCTGGATCGAACTGCATGAGGGCGAAGAGGCCACTGAAGATGAGATCCGGGCGTTCTGCAAAGGGCAGATCGCCCATTTCAAGATCCCCAAATTCATCTGGTTTGTAAAAGAGTTTCCGATGACCGTTACCGGAAAACTGCAGAAGTTCCGTATGCGTGAGATCGCAATGGAGAAGATGGAACATGGCGATTGAACTGCGTGAGCTAAGCCCCGGCTCTGTGCTCCGCCGCTGTGGCGAACCGCACCTTACCTGCTAAAGCTCGTCGAGTTCGGGAATGGAATCCACTGCCCCGTTGCGCGATTCTTTAATTCAACACTTATTGTGCGTTGATCAATATCTCAATGAGCGCATCATTAATGTAATACACTTCTCGTCCAACTTTTTGTGATCGTAATAATCCGATAGACTCAAAGGTTTTCAGATACTCTGCCGCAGTTTGACGTTTTGCTATTTTTCGCTCTTCTAGAAACTTGACTTTACAATATGGTTGTTCAAAAATCAGCTCAGTCAGTTCTTTAGAATAGGCTTTACCAGCACCGGCTTTTGCTCTCTCCTGTGTATCTTCCATCAGCTTTTTAATGTTATGTATTTTTGCTTTTGTTTGTATAGCGGTTGTTTCGATGGCTTTGAGCATGTAAATTACCCAACTCTCCCAAGCTTGTTCTTCAGTGACTTGGCGAAGCCCTTCATAATACTCTTTTTTATTTTGAATAATGTATTGACTTAGATAAAGAACAGGAATATCCAGTAGACTTTTTTCAACAAGATAAAGGATGTTGACTATACGACCCGTTCGACCATTTCCATCAATAAAAGGATGAATAGCTTCAAACTGATAATGAACAATAGCCATCTTTACAAGAAGGTCTATCTCATCATCAGCATGAATAAACTGCTCTAGGTCAGATAATTTATGTCGAATGACATCTTCGCCCTCAGGCGGTGTATATAACACTTCTTGGCCATTGGTTATTTTGGTACCTGTTGTTTTCCGGATGCCTGCATTGCTCTGTTTGATGATTTGAAATATCTCTATAAAGGTATTGACGCTTAGCGGCCGTTTGGACAAGGAATAAAAACCTTGCCATAGTGCTTCACGATAGTGTAATACCTCTTTAGTATGCGGGTTTGCAATGAGTTCATCCCCACTCGCTTGATACAGGTCATCGTTCGTAGTCACGATATTTTCTATTTCAGATGAAAGTCGCGCTTCTTGCAAGACAATACCATTGATAAGTATTGCTTGATTAGGAAGTGTCTGAGCATAACCTTTCAGCTCACTAAGCGCTTTATTGGCTGCAATACTCTGTTTCAAAACAGCTTTAGTCTCTATCTCAATATCAGGCGGTAGTTTTGCTAGATCATTATTGGGTCTGTTTCGGTCAAATGACATCATTAAAAAACCTTTTTTTATCGACACATCAAAATAACATGTCGATAATATATAACTTCTATCGACATGTTAACACAATATGTCGATAAAATCCTATTTTTTAGGCATATCGTTTGCAAGGCCGCGCGTAATATTAGGAATATAAGGTATCTCTACTTTTTCACGCTTTCAGCTCCTCCAACTCGGGAATCGAGTCTGCCGCCCCTTGTCGTGTCACACACAGGGCCGACGCTTTGACACCCATCTCCAGACACTTCTCTATAGCACTGCCGCGTGTCAGCTCGGCCAAAAAGTAGCCGATAAAGGTGTCGCCGGCGCCTGTCGTGTCCACGGCTTCGACCTGCAGAGCAGGTACGTTAATGCGCTGCTCACCGTCGGCGTAGATAACGCCCGCTCTGCCCAGTGTCAAGACGGTGCGGCTTTTCGGGTAGAGCTCTCGCATGGCATCGAGTATCGTATCGGGCTCCGTTTGCCCTGTCAGGGCTTCGCCTTCGGTTTCATTGACAATAAAGATGTCGACCCGTTTCAGCGGATAGTTCTTGACCGCATCGGTCATCGGCGCAGGGTTAAAGACGACAATAAGCCCTTTGGTCTTTTCAAGCACCTTCTCCACCGCGTTGATCTCGTTTTGCAGCAGCAGATAGTCGCCTGCTTCGGCACTCTCCAGGACCTTGTCGATGTCGCCATCGCTGAAGGTGCGGTTGGCGCCGCCATGGATGATGATGGCGTTCTCACCCTCTCTATTGACCTGAATGACGGCGTGGCCCGTCGGCGCAGCAACCGTCTCAACAAGGCTGACATCCACCCCGCTCTCACGCAGCTTCTCTTTGAGCCATCCACCCTCCGGCCCAACCTTCCCCGCATGAAGCACCTCTGCCTTGGCACGTGCAAGAGCGATAGACTGGGTCGCCCCCTTACCCCCGGAAAACACACTGTAACTCTCACTCTCCAGCGTTTCGCCTGGGCGCACGAAGTGCTCGAC